>JAGNSH010000031.1 GCA_017988165.1 Giesbergeria sp.
CTGCTGGCCATCCGCGCCTACCACGCGGCGCACGGCGCCAGCCACCGCAACATTTGCCTGATTCCGGCCAGCGCCCACGGCACCAACCCGGCCAGCGCGCAGATGGTGGGTATGCAAGTGGTCGTCACCGCCTGCGATGCACGCGGCAACGTCGATATGGCGGACTTGCAAGCCAAATGCGAGCAGCACAGCCACAACTTGGCCTGCGTGATGATCACCTACCCCAGCACCCACGGCGTGTTTGAGGCGCAGGTCAAAGAACTGTGCGCACTGGTACACCAGCACGGCGGACGGGTCTATGTCGATGGCGCCAACATGAATGCCTTGGTCGGCTTGGCCGCGCCGGGCGAGTTTGGCGGCGACGTCAGCCACCTCAATCTGCATAAAACCTTTTGCATTCCGCACGGCGGCGGCGGCCCCGGTGTCGGCCCGGTGTGCGTGGTCGCCGACTTGGCACCGTATTTACCCAGCCATGCCACGGGTGGCATTGCTAGTAAAACAGGAGCTGTCAGCGCAGCGCCACTGGGCAATGCAGGCGTTTTGCCTATCAGCTGGATGTATATCCGCATGATGGGCGCGGCGGGGCTGCAACAGGCCAGCGAAGTCGCCATCTTGAGCGCCAACTACATCAGCGCGCGCCTCAAAGACTATTACCCGACGCTCTACACCGGCGCGGGTGGCTACGTGGCGCACGAGTGCATCTTGGACTTGCGCGCCTTCAAAGACAGCAGCGCCGTGATGGCCGAAGACGTCGCCAAGCGGCTGATCGACTACGGCTTTCACGCGCCGACCCTGAGCTTTCCGGTTCCCAACACGCTGATGGTCGAGCCGACCGAGAGCGAAAGCCTGGCCGAGCTGGACCGTTTCATCGACGCCATGATCGCCATCCGCGCCGAGATTGCGCTGGTAGAAAACGGCACCTGGCCGCGCGACAACAACCCACTGAAAAACGCCCCGCACACCGCCGCCAGCCTGCTGGTGGACGAGGCCGACTGGCAGCGGCCCTATAGCCGCGCACTGGCCGCCTACCCGCTGGCCGCGCTGCGCCAGCACAAATACTGGTCGCCGGTGGGCCGGGTGGACAACGTCTATGGCGACCGCCACCTGTTTTGCAGCTGCTGGCCGCTGGACGCCGCCGGTCAATGAGCCGCCTTGACCTGTCGCTTTTTTCGCGCATCACCACGGCGGCGCTGGCTGATGGGGTTGATGGGGTTGATGGGGCAGATGCGGCTGATCCCGCCGAGGCGCTAGGGCCGCCCGACCCAGCCGCGCTGCACCCGAACGCGCCTTGGCACAGCGCCCTGGCCGCCAGCGTTCCCATGGACAGCCTGATTGGCGAGCTGCGTGCATACCAAGCCGAGCTGGAAGCGCAAAACAAGGTGCTGCGCTACAGCCAAGCCGCAGCAGAAAGCGCCTCGGAGCGCTTTGAGACGCTGTTCTCCAGCGTACCACTGGCGCTGATGGTGATAGATGAGCACGACATGGTGGCGCAGGCCAACTCGATGGCGCACCGCTCGTTTCAACCCAGCGAGCACGACCGCCCCCTGACTGAGCTGCTGTCTTTTGTCAGCCGCGAACACACGGAGCGCGTACGACAGGCCTTCGCTCTGGCCCGCGTCCAAGGCCAAGCGGAAGCCAATGAAGTGGTATTCACCATCACCGAGTACATCGACATCACCGGCGACTTGCACATTGCGCGCATCGAAGCGCCCCAAGGCGATGGCCCGCCGCTGCTGCAATTTTTGTGCGCCGTCATCGACCAAGGCCCACTGCTGGCCGAGCGCCAAGCGCTGCAACACAGCGCGCTAGAGCTGCGCCAGCGCAACGAGCAGCTCTACGCCGGTGAGCGCCGCCTTGAAGCGGTCATCAACTCGTCGCTGGACGCCATCATTTGTGTCGACCAGCACCGGCGCATCACGGTGTTTAACCCGACCGCTGCGGCGCTGTTTCAATGCACCGGCGCCGACGCGCTGGGCAGCGAACTGAAGCGCTTTTTGCCCGAAGCCGAGCAGGCGCTGGCGTTTGCCCAATTGGCCACCCAAGCCATGCTGGGCGAAATGACGGCGCGCAGCGCCAGCGGCAAAGAGCTGGCGGTAGAAATTAGCGTCTCGTTTGAGCGCCATGCCGAGGGCGAAACCACCACCGTGTTTGCCCGCGACCTGACCGGGCGCAAAAAGGCCGAAGCGCACCGCAACGAGCTAGAAGCGCAACTGCGCGAGTCACACAAAATGCAGGCCGTCGGCACCATGGCGGGTGGTATTGCACACGACTTCAACAACATCTTGAGCGCCATTTTGGGCAACACCGAGTTGGCCAAAGCCGACTGTGGCCCCGACTCGCCCGCCTACGAGAGCTTGGTGGAGATTGACAAAGCCGGTCGCCGCGCACGCGATTTGGTGCGCCAAATCCTCACCTTCAGCCGCAACGAGCCGGTACACCGCAGCAGCGTGCCACTGACCGACGTACTGCACGACACCGAGCGCCTGCTGCGCGTCACCCTGCCACCGGCGATTGAGTTGCACCTGCACATCGACAGCGCCGTGCCGCCCATCTTGGCCGACCCGACGCAGGTCGAGCAAGCGCTACTGAACCTGTGTACCAACGCCATCCACGCCATTGGCGAGCAGCGCGGCACGGTGGTGGTCGAAGCGGCGCTGGCGCCCTACGACCAGCGCCTGTGCGACCGCTTGGGGCTGGTGCCAAGCACCCGCTACGTCGCCATCGGCGTACATGACAGCGGCCCCGGCATCCCCGAAGCCACGCTGCCGCGCATTTTTGAGCCCTTTTTCACCACCAAACTGGTCGGCCAAGGCACGGGGCTGGGGCTGGCGGTGGTCCACGGCGTGATGCGCACGCACCAAGGCGGTGTCGATGTACACAGCACGCTGGGCCAAGGCAGCTGCTTTACGCTGTACTTTCCGGTGGCCAACAACAGTACCGCCGCCGCCGCCCACACCAGCGCGCTGCTGGCCTTGCCAGCGCCACAAGCAATAACTGCCACCCCAACGACCACGAGCACAGACAGCCCCGCGCCGCGCCGCCACGTCATGTATGTCGATGACGACGAAGCCTTGGTGTTTTTGGTGCAGCGCTTGCTGCGCCGGCGCGGCTACCAAGTCAGCGCCTTCACCGACCCACGCGCCGCAGAGGCCGCGCTGCGCGCCGATGCCCATGCCTACGACCTGCTGGTGACTGACTACAACATGCCCGGCTACTCGGGCGTCGACCTGGTGCGCGTAGCGCGCAGCATTCGCGCCGATTTGCCGGTGGCGCTGGCTTCGGGCTACGTCACGCCAGAAATTGAACACGCCGCGCTGGCCGAAGGCGCGCGCGCACTGATCCACAAACCCAATGACGTCGAAGAAATGTGCGCCACCGTGCAGCGCTTGATAAATGCCAACAGCCCTCACTGATTGCGCCCTGACCTGCCTGCACGCCGACGAGGCGCTGCTGGTGCTGCTCAAACCCGCTGGCCTGCTCAGCGTGCCCGGGCGCGGCGCTGACAAACAAGACTGCGCCAGCGCGCGCGCCAGCCAGCAGTGGCCCGGCGCGCTGGTGGTGCATCGGCTGGACATGGCTACCTCGGGCCTGCTGCTGATGGCACGCACGCCCGAGGTGCAGCGCGCCCTGAGCCAAGCCTTTGCCGATCGACAGGTCGAAAAGCGCTACCAAGCCATTGTCCAAGGCTGCATGGCTGCGCCCGAAAACAAGAACGGCTGGGGCGACATCGAACTGCCGATTGCCGCCGACTGGGAGCGCCGCCCGCTGCGCGTCATCGACCACGAACGCGGCAAACCCAGCCACACCCGCTGGCGCTTGCTGGCCAGCGACACCACCGCACAAACCAGCCGGCTAGAGCTGTCGCCCATCACCGGCCGCACCCACCAACTGCGCCTGCACTTGGCCGCCATCGGCCACGCCATCTTGGGCGACGCGCTGTACGCTGACGCCAGCGTGCAAGCGCGCGCCCCGCGCCTGCTGCTGCACGCCACGCGGCTGGCATTTGCGCACCCCCTCAGCGGCGCTTGGGTGCAATATGCGTTGCCGCCGGATTTTTAAGGGCAGGACAAAAATATAAGCCAAATCGGCCTCTAGCCCTTATACAGCAAGCGCTTCCAGCTATTTATTTAATAGCAAATATTCTTTTAATTCTTCATGTCTCTGCCTATCCACCTCACCATCTTGACCGGCGCCTCGCGCGGTATGGGCTTGGCCATGGCACAGCAACTGCTGCGCCCGGGCCAGCAGCTGCTGTGTTTGTCGCGCCACAGCCACCTTGCGCTGACAGAGCGAGCCGCCGCCCAACACGCCGCGCTAGAGCAATGGGAGCAAGACCTAAGCCAAACCCGCGCCAGCGCCGAGCGCCTGCGCGCTTGGCTGCAAGCGCAGCCAGCCGGCCAATTTGCCAGCGCCACGCTGATCAACAACGCCGGGGTGATTCCACCGATTGCGCCGCTGTCGAGCAGCGCACCGGGCGACCTGGCGCAGGCCTTGCGCGTGGGGCTGGAAGCGCCGCTGCTGCTGTGCGCCGCCTTCTTGGGTGCCACTGAGCACTGGGCCATACCGCGCAAGGTGCTCAACATTTCTTCGGGTCTGGGCCGACGCGCCATGGCCTCACAAGCGGCCTACTGCGCCGCCAAGGCGGGCATGGATCACTTCACCCGCTGCTTGGCGCTGGACGAGGCGCTAAAACCCCACGGCGCCAAGGTATGCTCACTGGCACCGGGCGTCATCGACACCGCCATGCAAGTGCAGTTGCGCAGTGCCGATGCAGCCAACTTTCCAGATGCGCCCCAGTTTGCCCAGCTCAAAACCGCAGGCCACTTGAGTTCTGCCGCCGACGCTGCGGCCAGTGTGTTGGCTTGGCTAGAGCGCCCAGACTTTGGCAGCCACCCGGTGGCAGATGTGCGCGCGGCTTAATTTTTACTATTCAAAGCATAGCTATGAGCGCATACTCATAAAGGCTTAGAGGCATTTTTTACACACAAAGGAGTTCCTATGACCCGTGAAGTTGTTGTTGTCAGCGGTGTGCGCACCGCCATTGGTACTTTTGGCGGCAGCCTGAAAGACGTGGCCCCTACGGCACTCGCCGCCTTGGTGGTGCGCGAGTCGCTGGCGCGCGCCCAAGTTGAGGGCAAAGACGTCGGCCATGTGGTGTTTGGCCATGTGGTCAACACCGAGCCCAAAGATATGTATCTGTCGCGCGTCGCGGCCATGCAAGGCGGCTGCACGCAAGAAACCCCGGCCTACAACGTCAACCGCCTGTGCGGCTCGGGCCTGCAAGCCATCGTCTCGGCCAGCCAAAGCATCTTGCTGGGCGATGCCGACATCGCCATTGGCGGCGGCGCTGAAAACATGAGCCGCGCCCCCTACGTCAGCCTGACCAACCGCTTTGGCGCGCGCATGGGCGACACCAAAATGATCGACATGATGGTCGGCGCGCTGCACGACCCGTTCCAAAACGTCCACATGGGCGTGACGGCAGAAAACATCGCCGCCAAATGGGGCATCACCCGTGATGAGCAAGACGCCATTGCCGTCGAAAGCCACAACCGCGCCCAGCGCGCGATTGAGGCCGGTCACTTCAAAGACCAAATCGTCCCAGTCATGCTCAAAAGCCGCAAGGGCGACGTCGCCTATGAGGTGGACGAGCATTACCGCCCCAACTGCACGCTGGCCGATATGACCAAGCTGAAACCGGTGTTTTTGAAAGAAAACGGCACCGTCACCGCCGGCAATGCCTCGGGCATTAACGACGCTGCGGCTGCGGTGGTGCTGATGGAAGCGGGCACTGCCAAAGCGCGTGGCCTGCAACCGCTGGCACGCTTGGTGGCCTACGCCCACGCCGGTGTCGATCCGCAGTACATGGGCATTGGCCCAGTGCCCGCCACCCAATTGGCGCTGAAAAAGGCCGGCCTGACGGTGGCCGACTTGGACGTGATCGAGGCCAACGAGGCCTTTGCCGCCCAAGCCTGCGCCGTCTCGCGCGACTTGGGGCTGGATCCGGCCAAGGTCAACCCCAATGGCTCGGGCATTTCGCTGGGTCACCCGATTGGCGCTACGGGTGCGCTGATCACGGTCAAAGCGCTGCACGAGCTGCAACGCATCCAAGGCCGCTACGCGCTGGTGACGATGTGCATTGGCGGCGGCCAAGGCATTGCCGCAATTTTTGAGCGGATGTAATCTGTAGCCGTCCTAAACGGCCCGGCTCTCCGCCGTCCAACAAAAATGGCTCCCGAGGGAGCCATTTTTTATTGCGGCGCAGCTTGTGCAGGTTCAGTCGCGCACCACCAGCACCGGAATGCGCACCGCACCCAGCACGCGCTGGGTGACGCTGCCCAGCATCAGCTTTTCAAGGCCACGGCGGCCATGCGAGCCCATGATGACCAAATCGGCATCGGTGCTCTCAATGGCGCGCACGATGCCGTCGTGTACCGCATGGCCTTCGCCCACCACGGTATTGACCGTCACGCCCGCCTCTTCCATGGCTTTTTTGGCGGTATCTAAAGCCGCATTGGCTTCAGAGGTGGCCGCGCTCAGGTACTGCGCTTGGCCATAGGCAAAATCGGCGCCCACGCCAGTAAACGGGTAGGGGTCCACCACATACAACACCGTCACTGTGCTGCCCAAACTCTTGGCCAGCGTGGCCGCACGCGCGACAGCAAACATCGAGGTGGGCGAACCATCGACAGGCACCAAAATATTTTTGAACATTGAGATTTTTCTCCTTCTATCGGTTGAAACAGGCAGTGCCTACAAGTGAGCGATGCCACAGCGCACAGCTTACCCGCGGAAAAGGCCGATGGACGCCAACAAATTACGCAAAATAGCCCAGCGGTGCAGGTAGCATCGACCACGCCCAGCTGCTCTAGCTGCTCTAGCCATCCCATCCAGCCCCATCCACCCGATTGCCCCCTTCGCATCCCAGCGCAGACGCCCGGAGAGCCCATGTCCAATGAACGACGCAACTTCACCCGTGTTCTCTTTCAAACGCCGGGATGGTTGAGCACCGACAGCCACAACGTACCGGTACAAGTGCAAGTGCCCGTGCAGGTACAAGATTTGTCGCTCAAGGGCGCCTTAGTCACTGCCCGCGAGCCTTTGCCTATCGGCACCATGTGCCAGCTGACAGTGCCGCTGACTCAGTCGCACTACTGCATCACCATGTCGATGCAGGTAGCGCAAGTGCAGCAGCAGCACATAGGCTTGGTCTGCTGCAGCATCGATCTTGACAGCGTGACCCACCTGCGCCGCCTGATTGAATTGCAGCTGGGCGACCCGGCCCTGCTAGAGCGTGATTTGGCCGTGCTGTGTTCAGCCGGCGATGCGCCTTGGTAGCGCCTACAATGGCCCTGTCTGCGAAGCCGCCGAGCTTTATATTTCCTTGAACCAATGCTCATACGAGCCGGGGCTTGGTACATTGCCCAGCGAGCGTGATCGTCTCGCGTCAGATGAACCCAACGCCGGGCTGCCCAGGCCCACCTGAACCCCCGGTTCAGGATGCCGGTTCGGTGGCATTCGCAGACACCTTTTTCACAGCGCGCCCTTCGTGGCGCGCTGTTTCGTTTTGCGCTGGGCCTTGCGCTGGCTCGCGCCCTTATCTTGCCTTTGCCTTTGCCTTTTCCTTTGCTTTTGTCTTGTTCATATGCTCAGCACCCTGTTGATAGTTGAATTGGCCACCTTGGGACTTGCCACGGGTTTTTTAGCCGGCTTGCTGGGCATTGGTGGCGGTATGTTGATGGTGCCGTTTCTCACCTATATGCTGGGTCAGCAGCAGGTGGCGCCTGACTTGGCTGTGAAGATGGCCATTGCCACCTCGATGGCGACGATTTTGTTCACCTCTATCTCCAGCGTGCGCGCCCACCACCAGCGCGGTGCCGTGCGCTGGGCGCTGGTGCTGCGCTTAGCGCCCGGCATTGTGCTGGGCGGCATGGCGGCCAGCCTGGGCGTGTTTGCACTGCTCAAAGGCTCTTTCTTGGCCATCTTTTTTGGTCTGTTTGTCAGTTTTTCAGCGCTTCAAATGTTCTTTGACCGCAAACCTGCGCCAGCGCGGCAAATGCCCGGCACCGGCGGGCAAGTCGCTGCGGGCAGTGCTATCGGTTTTGTCTCCGGCCTGGTTGGCGCCGGTGGCGGCTTTATCAGCGTACCGTTTATGACGTGGTGCAACGTGCCCATCCACAACGCAGTAGCCACCAGCGCAGCGCTGGGTTTTCCGATTGCGCTGTCGAATGTGCTGGGCTATGTCACTGCCGGGCAATCGGTAGCGGGCCTGCCGCCAGCGTCTTTGGGTTATGTGTGGCTGCCAGCGCTGGGCGTCATTGCTTGCTGCAGCGTATTGACCGCTCCACTGGGCGCACGTTCGGCCCACCGTTTACCAGTGCGCCAACTCAAACGTATTTTTGCCAGCCTGCTGCTGGCGCTGGCGGCTTATATGCTTTGGAAGGGGCTGAGCGCCTGACGCGCCAGCAGCGCATCAAAGTCAGCCGGCGCCAATGCCGGCGAGCACAAAAAACCTTGGTAGTAGTCGCACTGCAAGTGCTGCAACAGGGCGCGCTGCTCGGGCGTTTCTACCCCTTCAGCCACCACTTGCATACGCAGGGCGCGCCCCATGTGGATGATGGCACTGACGATGGCCAAATCGCCTTCATCACCGGGCAAACCGCGCACAAATGACTGATCGACCTTGAGCTTGCGAATCGGCAGCTTTTTCAGGTACGCCAAGCTGGAGTAGCCGGTGCCAAAGTCATCAATCGCCAAGCCCACGCCCAAACGCGCCACTGTGGCCAAGCGCTCGGCGGCTTCTTGCGCGTTTTGCAACAGAATCGACTCGGTAAGCTCCAGCTCTAATAGCGCCGGCGATAACTGGTGTTTGTGCAGCAGCAGCTTTAGGCGCTCTACAAAATCAGGCTGGCCAAACTCCAAGGCCGAGACGTTGACCGACACCACCAAGGCCAAACCAGCTTGCTGCCAGCGCGCCGCTTGCTGCACCGATTGCTCTAACACCCACGCGCCCAGCGTGATGATGTAGCCAGTTTCTTCGGCCAGCGGAATAAAGACGCCTGGCGAAATAGCGCCCAAGACCGGGTCCGTCCAGCGCAGCAGTGCTTCAGCGCCCAAAATTTCGCCGGTCGATATATTCAGTTGCGGCTGGTAATGCACCGCCATGCAGTGGCGCTCTAGCGCATGGCGCATGGCGTGCTCCATTTGCATCCGCGACAGCAAGTTGGCATTCATTTGCGGGTGATAGAAACAATAGTTTCCACGCCCTTGCTCCTTGATGCGGTACATGGCGGTATCGGCCTGCTTGATCAGCTCGTCCAGCGTCAGTCCATCTTGTGGGCAGATGGCAATACCCATGCTGCACTGGATAGAAAAACCAATGCCGTCCAGATTGAACGGGCGGTGCATCTCCTTCAAGATGCGCTCTGCCACCGCCTCGCACGTACCAGCATCGCCGCCTTGCAGATAGACGACAAACTCGTCACCACCCAAGCGGCACAGCACATCCACGCTGCGCAGGCAAGACAGCAAACGCACCGCCACCAATTGCAAGACACGGTCGCCAAAGGCATGACCGAGCGAGTCGTTAATGATTTTGAAGCGGTCTAAATCTAAAAACAACACGGCAAAACGCGCCACTTCAGGCCGTGCCGCGTCCATCACCGCATCCACGCGCTGCGACAACATCAAGCGATTGGGCAAGCCCGTCAGGGCATCGCTGTAGGCCAGCTCATTGATGCGCTTTTGCGCCGTCTGCTGCGCCGTCAAGTCGCGCATAAAACCAATGCTTTGGCTAGGCTGGCCTTGCTCGTCGCGCAGCAAAACCCACGACAAGTACACCGGGCAATCGCGGCTAGCACCGCGCGCAAGCAGCAAATCACCCTGCCAGACACCGTCGTTGTGCCACGCCGTTTGTACCTGGTTGGCTAACAGCAGCGCGTTCTCTGCGTTAAAAAATGCCGTCACATCAGCGCCAAACAAAGGCTGCGCCGACTGCGCCAGCAAGGTTTCCCCCGCAGGATTGACACGCAACAGGCGGTAGTGCGTGTCTGCAATAAAAATGGCGTCAGGACTGGAATCAAACACTTTGGCGGCCAAGCGCAAGCCGGCCTGCGCTAACACCTCTTGGGTAATGTCACGAAACGAATACACCCGCCCCATGACACTGCCGTGGTGCAGCTGCGGCACACTGCGCCGCTCCAGCACCTGGCCGCTGCGCAGCGCAATCACATCACGGCTGTGCTCTTCAGGGCTGACAGCAAGGCAAGCCAGCCGCTCTAAATACGTGGCGCTATCGGCCACACCTGCCGCCATAAAAGCGTGCACGGCGTTGTCATCGCGCTGCACCAGCAGCTCTTGCGGCATATTCCAGATATGTGCCAAGCGCTGATTAAAGGCGCGTACGCTGCCATCTAAGCCACACACCAACATACCGTCGGCAGCGGAGTCCAGCGTGGCGCGCAGTTGCGATAAAAGTGACTCCAGCGCCCGCTCGGTACTGTGTTGGGCGCTGCAATCGAGCAAGGTCACCAGCAGTGCGGCGCCCGGATCAAGCAGCGCAAATGGTGTCACGCGCCGCTCCACCGGTACCAGCACGCCATCGGCGCGCAGCACGCTGGAGAGAGAATGGATGCCTTGCGCCAAAGCGTCTGAGGTATCGCTCCAAAACACGTGGTCTTCAGGCGTTACTGCCAATTGCAAAACCGGTATATCAACCAAGGCCGCACGCGGCATAGCGGCCATACGGGCTGCGCTCAGGTTGGCAAACAAAATTTTTCGTGTCTGTGCATCCACCACCCAGACAGCTTCTTGCAAGTCATCAAAAGCGGCTTGCCAGACGGCGTCGGCTACGGGCGTCGTCACAGCGGAGCCTCATGGCGAGGCAGCCCTACAGCGCGCTCGAAGAAGTAGCAGATACGCTGGCGCGGTGACAAATAATCGAGTGCCGCACGCGGCAGTTGCGACGGTTTGAGACTGCGCCGAATACCCAAGGCAGGCAAAATATCTAAGTCCAAAATATGGGCCTGCTCTTGCGGCATATCCGGGTCATGCACGATCACTTTGGGGCGCAAGGGCCGCGCTGAATTGACCGACACCACCAGTCCATACAGACCGTTGACCAACTGCACCACCGAGCCCGGTGGATACACGCCCATCATGCGGATAAAAGCATTCAAGGTAGCCCCGTCAAATTGCGCCTTCAGTTTAGAAAACAGCAGCGCTAACGCCTCATGTGGCGTCAAAGCATCGGTGTAATTGACAGGATTGCACAAGCCGTCGTAGTGATTTACCAGGGCCAATATCCGCCCGGCAGGACTCAAGTCGCTGCCCAATAGGCCCAAAGGAAAACCAGTGCCATCGGCCATTTCATGGTGCTGGGCAATGGCAATCAGTACCGCGCTAGACAAGCCCATGTTCTCGGCCAGCGCTACCGACTCACCCACATGGTCGTGGTAACCAACCCACTCTGAACCGGTCTTGTGCGGTGCCGGCTGGCTCAACTGCGCCGGCAATCGCAGCTTGCCTAAGTCGTGCAACAAAGCGGCTACGCCCAGTTCTTGCAGTTCAGGCACGCTCAAACCTTGCGCGCGGCCCAGCAACAAAGACAGCACCATCACATTGATAGGGTGCATGGTGGCCCGCTCTCCCACGCCTTCAGACAGCAAGCGAATCACCGACTCGCCATTGCATTGCAAATCGTCGACGCAATCGAGCACCAGTATTTCACTGGCCATGCGCGCGCTAGCGACGTCTTTGCGCGCGGTTTGCACCACGCTGCGGTATTGGTCTGCTGCCAGCAAAAAGCGCT
Source organism: Giesbergeria sp. (assembly GCA_017988165.1). Lineage (GTDB taxonomy): Bacteria > Pseudomonadota > Gammaproteobacteria > Burkholderiales > Burkholderiaceae_C > Simplicispira. The sequence continues at coordinate 11,810 of JAGNSH010000031.1, forward strand.
GATCGCAATCGACAAGGCGCCGTTGCTGCGCTGCCAAGCGGCGATCAAGGGGCATTTCAAGCGGCGTGGCAGGCAGGTTTTCTGTCAGCAAAACTGGCGGCAGCGCCGCAGCGGCATCTAAGACAACTTCTGCATCAACATCTGCTTCTGGCGGGGTATCGCTTTTTTCTGACTCATAACGCACCCGCTCCAAACCCAAGCTGCGCAAAATTTCGATCTGATCGAGCGAAGCAATGCGAAAGCTGCTGACAGGAAAAGGATGACGCAACCAGCCCACGTCGAGGTGAACAAACATGCCCACGCGCAACTGACCGATATCGATAAAAGAAGAAGGATTCACTTGCAGGTGCCAAGATTCAGTGGATCGACTCCTGCGGTAGCAGGGTGCCATTTGTCAGCCATTATCAGCGGCTATAGAGACCCTATGCTCCTCCCTGAAGGGGCTTTTAGCTAGCGGCACCACAACGAGGGGCGATACACCAAATCCATCCACAGCGCCGCCACCGCTACAGCGCACAGCAGCAAACCAGCAATACGCGTCCCCCAGTTAGCCCGGCTGATATTAAGACGCGAGCGCAAGCGCAACCACAGCCATGGCCCGGCCAGCAGCCACAGCCCGCTGCCCACACCAAACAGCGCCATCGTCAGCGCGCCTTGCAGGGCGCCGCCACTAAGAGCGGCCACCAAAAGCGCCGAATACAGCAAGCCGCACGGCATCAGCGCCCACAAAAAACCAGCAGCAAACACACCGCCGGGCGCTGCCACCACGGGACGCACGCGCGTCCAGACGGCGCGCCCAGCGTTTTCTATCCATGCCGGTTGGCGCGCTTGCAGCACCATCATCAGCCCCCACGCCAGCACAGCCACGTGCATCAAAGTCCACACCGGGCGCAGCGCCATGGTTTGCTGGGTCATCCAGGCCAAGCTTTGCATCGCCAAAGCGGCCACCGCTCCAGCGCTGGAGTAGCCGAGTAAACGCCCGCCGTGGTACGCCAGCAGGCGCAAATAGCGTGGGTTGCGCTGTGATTTAGCGCGCTGCGAAGAGGATAGGGATAGTGAGGGATGCCACTGCAAAGGCTGCTCGGCAGAATCTGCTGGATCTGCCAAAGGGGCGTCTTGCGCTGCCTCGACCACGGCCGTGCAAGGTGCAGCGCACATGGCAACGCAGTGCGGACCACCGACAAGACCCATCACAAAAGCAGTCCATGCGAGCGACGCCAGCATGGCGCTTAAATAATGCGCGAGAACCGTGCCCGGCTGCGATCCATTTGCAGATTTTTGTCAAACAGCATGGCAATGCCGCGAACAAAATACCAGCCCATTTCGGTGACTTCGACCCCATCGGCGCCAATTTGCACCAGGCCTTGCTGCTGCATTTCAAGCAAGCGCTCCATCTCTGAGGCAAAGTATTCGTGGAAATCAATCAGCCACGCCAACTCGATGGACTCAAATGACAGCTCACCTTGGCACATCAGCGCCATGATGACGGCGCGGCGCACCAAGTCGTCACGCGTTAACGCCAAACCGCGCACCACCGGCAGTTTGCCTTGGTTAATGCGGTCGTAGTATTCGTCCAGCGTCTTGGCGTTTTGGCTGTAAGTGGCACCCACGCGGCCAATGGCCGAAACCCCCAGTGCAATCAAATCGCAGTCGGGCTGCGTGCTGTAACCCTGAAAATTGCGGTGTAAGCGGCCTTGGCGCTTGGCTATGGCCAGCGCATCATCAGGCAGGGCAAAGTGATCCATGCCGACATAGACATAGCCCGCTTCGCTAAAGGCTTCTAGCGCACGCGACAGCATGGAGACCTTGTCTGATGCCATCGGCATATCGGCGCTGATGATGCGCCGCTGTGGCTTAAAGCGCTCGGGCAAATGGGCGTAGGCATACAGCGCAATGCGGTCGGGGCGCAGTTCGGCAATCTGCGCCAGCGTGCGATCAAATGATGCCGCCGTCTGGCGCGGCAGGCCGTAGATCAAGTCAGCATTGATCGACTCAAAACCCAGCGCGCGGGCTGCGGCCATCAAGGTAAACACCTGCTCGGCAGGCTGCACGCGGTTAACGGCTTTTTGCACGTCCGGATCAAAGTCTTGTACGCCAAAGCTGAGACGGTTAAAGCCCAACTCAGCCAAAAATGCCAGTCGCTCAGCGTCGACAGTACGCGGGTCTACCTCGATGGAATACTCGCCTCCTGGCGGCAAGGTGAAGTTGCTGCGCAGCATCTCCATCAGTTCGCGCAGGCCATCGTTAGACAGGAATGTGGGCGTACCACCACCCAAATGGAGCTGACTGACCACCTGCCCTTTGCCGCAATGCGCGGTATGCAAGTCCATTTCGCGGCTCAGATAGCGCAAATAGACCTCGGCACGCTCGGGGTGCTTGGTGATGATTTTATTGCAGGCGCAGTAGTAGCACAGCGACTCGCAAAACGGAATATGCACATAGATAGACAACGGCTGCGCATTAGCGAGACTGCGCCGCCCCTCTAGGGCAAGCACATATTCGGCCTCACCAAACGCTTCCACAAAGCGGTCTGCTGTGGGGTAAGAGGTGTAGCGCGGCCCTGATACGTCAAAACGTGTCAGCAATTCTGGGGTAATGGCAATCATTGAACTTTCCTAGGAACCGGTGCGACTGTGCACCACGCTGGCAATGTCGCTCTTGACGTCAATCAAGGGGCTATAAACGAGGCACCGGAAAGCTAGTTCATAATTTGACCTATGTCAGCAGCCACTCCATCCTCCTCTGTACCTCATATCTCCGATCTTGGCGAAACTAGCAAACAGCCACACGACGGGAGCTACATACCCATTCAAATGACACCACCAGCCATCAAAGTAGCCTGCTCTAGCTGCAATTTGCGGGAATTGTGTATGCCTGTGGGTTTGAACGAAGCGCAGCTGCAACGCATCGACGATGTGGTGGCAACTCGGCGAAAAATCAAGCGTGGTAGCACTTTATTTCGCAATGGCGAAGAATTTGTCTCGCTCTACGCTATTCGCACCGGTTTTTTCAAGACCTGCGTGGCCACTGAAGATGGACGCGATCAGGTCACTGGCTTTCAAATGGCCGGAGAAATCATTGGCCTCGATGGCATCGTCAACGACCACCACACCTGTGATGCTGTAGCGCTAGAAGATGCCGAAGTATGTGTGATGCCTTTTGACCGCGTCGAAGAACTCTCGCGCGAAGTGACAGCGCTGCAAAGCCACGTCCACAAAATCATGAGCCGCGAAATTGTGCGCGAGCACGGCGTGATGCTACTGCTGGGCAGTATGCGTGCCGAAGAGCGGCTGGCCGCGTTTTTGCTCAATTTGGTGCAGCGCTTACACACGCGTGGTTTTTCGCAATCAGAACTGGTGCTGCGCATGACGCGCGAAGAAATTGGCAGCTATTTAGGCCTGAAGCTCGAAACCGTCAGCCGCACCTTCTCTAAGTTCGTTGACGACGGCATTGTCGAAGTCAAACAGCGCCACGTGCGCATTTTGGATGCCGATGCACTCAAGCGCATCGTCAACCAGCAATCAGGCCACTGACTGCCTACACTCTCGCCCACCGCTGATTTGTATTCGCCACGCAGCGTGCAACGCTGCAACAAAACGAAGCAAAAAAAGCACACTGCCAGCAGGAAAACAGTTTTTTCCCATTAGCATCACCGTGCCAGTGGAGAAGCAGGTTTTCGCTGGTTCAATGACCATCCCAAAAAGGAAAGCCCAACATGGCAACCAAAAAGGCTCCGGCCAAAACCGCTGATGTCAAAGCCGCCGCTCCAGCCGAGGCCGTGGCCGCTGAAAGCAGCACTGCAACAAAAAAACGCACCCCCAACGCCGCGTTCATGAAAGCCCTGAAACCCAGCGCAGCGCTGGCCGCTGTAGTGGGTGCAGATCCGCTGCCGCGCACCGAAGTCATCAGCAAGCTGTGGGTCTACATCAAGGCTAACGACCTGCAAGAGCCCACCAACAAGCGCTTGATCAATGCCGATGCCAAGCTGAAAAAAGTTTTTGACAAGCCCCAAGTGTCAATGTTTGAAATGGCCGGCCTGATCGGCAAGCACCTCTCCTAAGCGCAGTAGCGCATCCACTTTAAAGCCGGCTTAGCCGGTTTTTTTTCGTCTATAGCCAGACCCAATGTTGTTTTTAAACCTATTTCAAATAAGAATGAGTATCGATTGATTTATCATCTTGCGCTTGTCGATGCACAGCCAATTGTTTAGCCACTGCCTCGTTTTTTCTGTGGAAGCGCT
>JAGNSH010000032.1 GCA_017988165.1 Giesbergeria sp.
AGCGCTGAAGCCAGCGATATTGCACTGCGTGGGCCCTACACTGGCGCTAGGGCGGCTATAGTGTCTGGCTCACTTCATGAAGCACTTACTCAATCTTTTAGCCGCTGTGGCGCTACTGGTCTGGGGCACCCAATTGGTGCGCACCGGCATCTTGCGCGTGTTTGGCGCCAATTTGCGCCAGATCATTTCGCGCAGTGTGCGCACCCCCCTGACGGCAGCGCTCTCGGGCGTAGGCGTGACGGCCATTGTCCAGTCCAGCACCGCCACGGCACTCATCGTCTCGGCCTTTGTCGGGCAAGGCCTGATTGCCTTGCCCGCCGCGCTGGCGGTGATGCTGGGCGCCGACATTGGCACCAGCGTGATGGCGGTGGTGTTTTCACTCGACCTGTCATGGCTGTCGCCGCTGTTTATTTTTGCCGGGGTGGTGCTGTACGTGCCGCGCCCCGACACCACCGTCGGGCGTCTGGGGCGGGTGTTTATTGGTCTGGGCCTGATGCTGCTGGCACTGCGCCTGATCACCGAGGCCACCACGGTGCTGACGCAGTCCGAAGCAGTGCGCGCCATACTGAGTGCGCTGACCAGCGACTTGCTGCTCGAAATCACCATGGGCGCGGTGCTGGCGCTGGTGGCTTATTCCAGTTTGGCCACAGTGCTGCTGACGGCGACGCTGGTCGGCTCGGGCGGCATTCCGGTCGGCGTGGGCTTGGGGCTGGTGATTGGCGCCAACTTAGGCAGCGGTCTGCTGGCAGTGCTGACCACGCTGCGCTCCAACGTCGCTACGCGCCAAGTGCCGCTGGGCAATTTGATGTTCAAAATTGCCGGCGTATTGTTGCTGGCGCCACTGATTGGCCCGTGGCTGCGCTACATCCATCCACTGGTGAGCAACGACGCCTCGCTGGTCGTGCTGTTTCACTTAGCCTTTAACACCGTGATGGGCGTGGTGTGCATCGCCCTGACCCAGCCAGTGGCGGCCATCGTGTCGCGCCTGTTGCCCGCTGAAGAAACCAGCGCCACCGACACCCGCCCGCGCCACCTTGACCCCTCGGCGCTGGCCACGCCCTCGCTGGCCATTTCTTGCGCCGCGCGCGAGGCTTTGCACCAAGCCGACATTGTCGAGACCATGCTGCAAGGCATTCACACCGTTATCCGCACCGACGATTTGCGCGTCTCAGAAGAACTGCGCGCCTTGGACGATCAGGTCGATGGTTTGTATTCAGCCATCAAGTACTACATGACCAAGATCCCGCGCGAAACGCTGGACGAGCGCGAAGGGCGCCGCTGGGCCGACATCATTGGCTTCACCATCAATATGGAGCAAATTGCCGACATCATCGAGCGCGTGCTGATCGATATTGAAGACAAAAAAATCAAGCCTTGCTTGCGCTTTTCCGAGCAAGGAATGCACGAAATCAACGAGCTGCACGCCCGCCTGATGGACAACCTGCGCTTGGCCATGAGCGTGTTTTTGAACCACAACGTCGACGAAGCCAAGCGCCTGCTGAAAGAAAAAACCCGCTTTCGTGAGCTAGAACGCGCCTACTCGGCCACGCACTTGGGGCGCTTGTCCGAGCAGTCGGTGGCCAGCATGGAAACCAGTTCGCTGCACATTGACCTGATCAGCGACTTTCGGCGCATCAACTCGCTGCTGTGCTCGATTGCTTATCCCATTCTTGAGCAAGACGGCGCCTTGGCATCCAGCCGCCTGCGCAGCAACCCCTGATTTTTACAGCGTCAAAATCGTCGATCCGGTGGTTTTACGCGCCTCTAAATCGCGGTGCGCCTGCTGCACATCGGCCAGCGCATAGCGCTGCGCGATATGGATTTTGACCTCGCCACTGAGCACCACGGCAAACAGCGCATCGGCCATGGCCTGCGTACTTTGGCGGCTGGCAATGTGCGTAAACAGCGTCTGGCGCGTGACGTAAATGGAGCCTTTAGCGCCCAGCACCCCCGGCGAAAACGGCGCCACGGGGCCCGAAGCGTTGCCAAAGCTGGCCATCAAGCCAAACGGGCGCAAGCAGTCCAGCGATTTGTCCCAGGTGTCGTGGCCCACCGAGTCGTACACCACCTTCACGCCTTGGCCGGCGGTGATTTCTTTCACCCGGGCGGCAAAGTCTTCAGTGCGGTAATTGATAGCGTGCGCCGCGCCGTTGGCCAGCGCTAATTGGCATTTGGCGTCGCTGCCCGCGGTGCCAATCAGTTGCAGGCCCAGCGCTTTGGCCCATTGGCAGGCAATCAAGCCGACCCCGCCGGCAGCGGCATGGAACAGCACAAAGTCCCCCGGCGCCAAACCCTCCACCGGACGGGTTTTTAGCAGCAAATACTGCGCCGTCAAGCCCTTGAGCATCATGGCGGCGCCGGTGTCAAAGTCGATGCCATCGGGCAGTTTGCACACGCACTGCGCCGGCATGACGCGCACCTCGCAATAGCTGCCCGGGGGCTGGCTGGCGTAGGCGGCGCGGTCGCCCACTTGCAGGTGCGCCACACCTTCGCCCACCGCTTCGATAACACCGGCGCCTTCCATGCCAATGCTCGACGGCAACGGCAACGGGTACAGACCGGTACGGTGGTAGACGTCGATAAAGTTCAGGCCAATCGCGCGGTGGCGGATGCGTACTTGGCCGGGGCCGGGCTCGCCCACTTGGACGTCCACCAGCTCCAAGACCTGCGGGCCACCGGGCTGGCGAATTTCAATAGCGATGCTCATGCTGCGAACTCCTCAGGGTCAAATGAAATAGAGCTGACCATCCTGCCATGTTTCTGCAAGCCTTATCGCCCGGCGCCGGGCTACATTGGCGACCCATGACAGAAAAACTCACACCCCGCACCGCCGCCCTGTTAACCCTTGCCCCCATGCTGTGGGCTGGCAATGCAGTGGTCGGTCGGTTGGTACACGACTGGGTGCCGCCCATCACCCTCAATTTTTTGCGCTGGTCGCTGGCCCTGCTGCTGTTGCTGCCGCTGGCCTATGGCGTGCTGCGCCCCCGCAGTGAACTGTGGCCGCACTGGCGCCGCTACGCAGTGCTGGGCTTGCTGGGCATTGGCCTGTACAACGCGCTGCAATACATGGCGCTGCAAACCTCCACCCCACTGAACGTCACGCTGGTGGCGTCCAGTATGCCGGTGTGGATGTTGGCGCTGGGCGCCTTGTTTTTTGGCGCTGCCGTGACGCGGCGCCAACTGGTCGGCGCGCTGCTGTCCATCAGTGGCGTGCTGCTGGTACTTAGCCACGGCCAGTGGAGTGCGCTGCTGGCGCTGCGCTTGGTGCCGGGCGATGTGCTGATGCTGCTGGCCACGCTGTCGTGGTCGCTCTACAGCTGGCTGCTGGCGCGCACCAGTGGGCCAGCCAGCGTGCGCGGCAACTGGGCGACATTTTTGCTGGCGCAATTGCTGTTTGGCTGGATGTGGTCGGGGCTGCTGGCCAGCGGCGAATGGGCACTGGGCGCTGCGCAACCCATCGTCTGGGGCTGGCCGCTGGCGTTGGCGCTGGCGTATATCGCTGTCGGGCCGGCCATCCTTGCCTACCGCTGCTGGGGCATCGGGGTGCAGCGCGTCGGGCCGGCAGTGGCCGGGTTTTTTGCCAACCTCACGCCGCTGTTTGCCGCGCTGCTGTCAGCTGCTTTTTTGGGTGAAGTGCCTCAACCCTACCACGCCGCTGCGTTTGCTTTGATTGTCAGCGGCATCATCGTGTCCTCGCGCCGCTGAACGCCTAGCGGTTTTAGCCGGCGCTGGGATGCAGCGGCGGCAGCGCCTCAAGCTGGGCGACCGGCATCGGGCGCCCCAGCAGATAGCCTTGGTACAGCTCGCAGCCGTGGCGCTCTAAAAATTCTTTTTGCTCCAGCGTCTCCACCCCTTCGGCAATGACTTCCAGCCCCAAGTTGGCCGCCATGCCGATGATGGTTTGCACGATAACGTCGTCGTTAGGGTGAATGCCCAAGTTGCGCACAAACGACTGATCGATTTTGAGTTGGTGCAAAGGCAGGCGACTGAGGTAAGCCAAGGACGAATAACCGGTGCCAAAGTCGTCGACCGAAAAGCGCACCCCCTTGGTGCGCAGTTGGTGCATTTTTTCGATGGTGTCGTCCACGTTGTCCAGCACCAGCGACTCCGTCAGCTCCAGCTTGAGCAGGTGCGGGCGAATACCCGTCTCTTGCATCACATCGATCACTTGCTGGACAAAGTCGCGCTGGCGAAACTGGCGCGCGCTGACGTTGACTGCCAGTTGCCACCGGGCGCGGCGCGTGTCCGACTGCCACGTGGCCAGCTGCTGGCAAGCGGTGCGCAGCACCCACTGGCCAATGGGCATGATCAAGCCGCTTTCTTCGGCCACCGGAATGAACTCGGCAGGCGAGACCATGCCGCGCTCGGGGTGCTGCCAACGCAGCAGTGCCTCGGCGCCAACGATGCCGCCATTGCTGGCAAATTGCGGCTGGTAGTGCAGCAGCAACTGTGCTTCACCCAAGGCCAACTGCAAGTCGGCCTCCAGCTGGGCGCGCTGGCTGATCAGCGTCTGCATTTGCGGGTCAAAAAAGCACAGGCCATTGCCGGTTTGGCCTTTGACCTGGTACATGGCAATGTCGGCCTGCTTGAGCAGCTCGGCTGCCGACTGGTGGATGTGGCCAAACAAAGTAGCGCCAATGCTGCACGAGCCGTGGTGCATATGTGTGCCCAAGGTGTAGGGCTGACCCAAACTCAGCAGCAGCTTTTCGCCAATGCGCTGCGCCTGCGCCGCCGCCTCTGAGCTGTCGTGCGCGAGATCCGAGAGGATGGCAACAAACTCATCTCCGCCCAAACGCGCCACCGAGTCCGCGTCGCGCAGGCAAGCCTGCAAGCGCTGCGCCACCTGCAGCAGCAGCTGGTCACCAACCTCGTGGCCTTGGGTGTCGTTGAGGGTTTTGAAGTGATCTAAATCGAGAAACAGCACCGCGCCCAAACTGCCCGATCGCGTGGCGCTGGCCACGGCCTGGCCCAAGCGGTCAAGCAGCAAACGCCGGTTGGGCAGACCCGTCAGCGGGTCGTAAAAGGCCAATACCTCGATCTCGGCACTGGCGCGGCGCAGCTCGGTCACGTCGTGGTAGATGATCACCATGCCGCCCTCGGGAGTCAAGCGCTCGGTAATTTCTACCCAGCGCCCGTTGGGCAAAATTTGCTCATGCTGGCCTTGTAGTTTGCGCTGCAACTCTAGGCGCCGCTCCAGCCAGTGCTTTTGCTCGATGGCATCGCCTTCGGGCACATGGTGCTGCGCAGCCGCCGCCAAAATGCTATCGAACGGCACGTGCAAGCCAATCAACGGCGCCAGCCACGGAAAAATTTCTTCAAAACGCCGGTTCCACTGCAAGACGCGGCGCCCAGCGTCAAGCAGTACAAAGCCGCTAACCATCGACTCCAGCGCCTGATCGAGCGTGTTTTTTGACTCGGCCATCGCCAAGCGCGCCAGCGTCATGCGGTGCAGATACGACTGCGCCAAGCAGCCAGCGCCGCACACCATCAAGCCCAGCAGCAACATGGCCAGCATCAAGGCACGGCTCTCAGCCTCCCAGTCGGCCAAGGCCGCCGCCATCGGCAAACTGGCCACCAGCGTCAGATCTGGATAGAACAGCGGCTGCGCCACCACCAGCGCCGCAGGCGCGCCGCTCTGGCCTTGGGGCAACACACCAGCACTGACACCGCGATCGGGTACCCGCAACAGCACCCGGTCTTGGCTGCGCTCTAGCCGCACCTGCAGCCCGGTAAGGTCTACGCCCTGCATCAGCACCGATACCAGCGCAGTGATCGGCACCTCGGCCACCGCCAGCACGGATTCTCCATCGATCAGCCTGAAAGCACGCGAAAAGTACAGCACCCGCTCAGTGCTAGAAAAGCTCACTGCCGGCGCGCTGATGACCAACCCCAGCATCGGATCGGCCAGCACTTGGGCGACAAAGCCCTCAGGCAGGCGCAGTAACAGTTGGGCGCCGGCATAACTCGACGACGCCAGCACCTGGCCTCGCGCATCCAGCAAGGCCACCGAGCGCACGATCAGGTTTTGTCGCATGGTGCTGCGCAGCAAAGCGCTGGCTTGGGGGGTCTGGATTTTAGTGATAACGGTGCTAGACAAAGCCAGTAAATCATCGGCGCTGGCCAGCAGCACATCGACCGACAAAAACGTCCGATTCAGCCCCACCTCGGCGCCGGCGACAAAACGTGTGACCTGGCCGTGGGCGGCCTCCAAAGCGTTGTTGCGCGTAGTCCAAACCAGCATCCCGGTGGCGGCCAGCAGCGCCAGCAAAAACAGTGCCATCAGCGCCCACACCGTGGCCCGCACCCGCCAAGGCGCTGCCGTTTTCATGGTGCCAACGGCAGCGCAATCGAGCGGGCTGCGCCAATGGTGCTGCGCCACAGCGGCGCACACTCAGCACCGCAGCGCTGCAACCAGCGCGGCAGCACTGCCGAGCGAAAAATCTCATCGCGCAGGCGCTCGTCCTGTGCCGACACCGGTACCACCACCATGCGCCCCCGGCTAGCGCCAGCGCAGCTAGGCGCGCCGCTGTTGCAGCGGATGCCCATGGCAGTTTCATGCTCAGAGTCGCGCCAAATACGCGCCTCCAGCGCGGGTAGCTCGCGCCGCAGCAGCTCACGCAGCTCAGGCGGCAAGGTGTTCCACACGCCGCTGTTGGCGCCAAAAATAGCCATGCCCCAAGTCAAGGGCATGGTGTAGAGATAGCTGGTGGCCGTGTGCAAGCCCAAGGTATTGCCTGAAGACGCCCCGGTGATGACGCAGTCCAGCGCGTCTGACGCCAGCGCCTGCATGATGTCGGCAAAGCCGGTACGCACCGGCACGGCGCCCAGCGCGCTGACAAAGTCGGCCTGTGAATTAGAAGAAATACGGATGCGCCGCCCCGACAGATCGGCCAAGCCGGCCAGCGCTTTTTTGCAAAACAGCACTTGCGCCGGGTAGACGTAAACCGCCAGCAGCTCAATGCCGTGCTGCTGGCGCAGCGAGGCTTCCAAATAGGGGCGAAAGGCGTCTAAATTAGTGCGCACTTGGGCCAAATTGGCGCTCAAGCCCGCCATGTCGGGGGCGGCATATTGCGGATATTGCGCGGCCACGTGGCTGACCAGCATGGTGCCAAACGGCACCACGCCCAAGCGCAGCAGTTGCAGCATTTGCATACCGGGAACGGCGGCGCGGTCAAACGCCACAATCTCGGCGCTAAAGCGGCCTTGGCTCAGGCGAGCCAGGTCTTTGCTCCAAAAAGGCTCTTCTAGCCGGGTGAATTGGCCCACGCTGGCCAAGCCGCCCACCACGCGCAATTTAAGCGTCTCTGTCTGTGCCTGCGCCACCTGCGCCGACCACCCCGCCACCGCGCACAACAGCACGGCCACACAGCGCCAGCAACGAAGAGAACAAAACAAGGTCAGCATGGAGTTCAAACAGGGCGAAGCGGCAACACAAGCCAAAAGTTACGGAGCCACAAAATCACAGAGCCACAGACGGGTTTTTGATTATTGGGGCCCGCCAGCTTCGCACGATATAGGCAAAACTGGCCCTCCCCTCTGTTTGTCATCAGTGCGGGCGGCCTTGGGCAGCTGCAATAAGCATAAAAACTGCCTCTAGCCCTTATTCTACAAGCGCTTATAGCTATAAAAATAATAGCTGTAAATCCCGGCAAAAATTCTTGCCTGCGCGGACGCTGCCATCGCGCAAGGCTTAAAAACTGCCCGGATAAGCACCGCCGTCGGCCAAGATGTTTTGCCCGGTCATATAACCGGCGTGTACGCTGCACAAAAAGGCGCAAATCGCGCCAAATTCTTGCGCGCTACCAAAGCGCCCGGCCGGAATGCTGGCCACTTGGGCGCTGCGCACCGCCTCCAGCGTGGTGCCGGTTTTTTGCGCCGTGGCGCTCAAGGTGGTGGCGAGGCGATCGGTGTCAAAGCGCCCGGGCAGCAGGTTGTTCATCGTCACCCCACTGCGCGCCAGCGGACTGCGGGCGGCGCCGGCGACAAAGCCAGTCAGGCCGCTGCGCGCGCCGTTAGACAGGCCCAAGATGTCAATCGGCGCCTTCACGGCGCTCGACGTGATGTTGACGATGCGGCCAAAACCGCGCGCCGCCATGCCATCGGCCGTGGCGCGGATCAGCTCAATCGGCGTCAGCATATTGGCGTCCAGCGCCTTGATCCACGCCTCGCGCTCCCAAGTGCGAAAGTCGCCGGTAGGCGGGCCGCCTGCGTTGGTGACGACGATGTCAAAGTCACGCCCCGGCCCGCCGGGGGCGCTGAGCACCGCCGCACGGCCTTCGGCGGTGGTGATGTCAGCAGCGACTGCCAGCACTTTGATTTCAGACTGTTTTAGCCCTCTAGCCCTTGCTGCGTCTGCGCTAATAGCTATCAAATCAGAAGCAGATTGCGCCAACACATCGGCGCGGCGGGCATTGATCACGACGTTGACGCCTTCGCGCACCAGCGCCTGTGCGCAGCCTGCACCCAAGCCCTTGCTGGCGCCGCAGACCAGCGCCCATTTACCGGCAATGCCTAAATCCATCAGTGGCTCCTAGATTGGTACTTGTTTTTTGGCGCTGCGCTGGCAGCTTGCATCACAGCGTGCCCCGGGCGGCCAAGCGCGCTTGGAAGGCTTCGGGCACCGAGGCGACCTTTTTCTCGGCCACGTCAATAAACACAATGCCTTGCTTGCCGCGCGCCACTTCGCGGCCAGTGCTTGGCTCGCGCAGCTGAAACGCCAAATCAAAGCCGTAGCGGTTGAAGTCGGTCGGCGCCAGTTGCACCTGCATGGTTTCGCCGTGGAAAGCCTCGGATTTGTACTGCACCAACATATCGCCGACGACGATGGAGCAGTGCTCAATCTGCCCCTCGGTGTAGCCCAGCCACTGAAAAAACCGCACCCGCGCCTCAGACACCAGCGTCAGCAGTTGCGCATTGTCCAAGTGGCCTCCCCAGTTGATGTGGCTGGTGTAGATCTGCATGTCTGTCGAAAAAACAAACTGCTCGGGCAAAGAATATTGAATGCGTGGCATGGCAAAAGGGCAGTAAAAAATGAAGGGGAAAGAGTAAGCGTCAGGAGCGCACCTTACTGGGGGAACAAAGTGTGGTGCAGCCGGCGCAGCGAAGTCCACACCGCCAGCGCCACCACCGGAATGGCCAGCGCCGCCGTGGTCTCAGGGCTCAGCGGCCAGCCCACTTGCTGCGCGCCCTTGGCCAAATAGCTGACCAAGCCGGCAATGTAATAGGTGATGGCCGCCACCGACAGCCCCTCCACCGCCGATTGCAGCTTGAGCTGCAAGCCTTGGCGCTGGTTCATGGTGGCCAGCAGCGCTTGGCTGTTTTCTTGCTGATCGATCTCAACGCGGGTGCGCAGCAAGTGGCTGATGCGCGAGACGCGCCGCGACAGCGACTCTTGCCGGCGCGCCGCCCACTCGCAGGTGCTGCGCGCCGGCGACAGGCGCCGCTCCATGAATTCGCCAATCGTCTGCATTCCGGCCAAGCGCGACTCGGCAATGTCTTGGATGCGCCGGTCAACCAGCTCAAAGTAGGCGCTGCTGGCAGAAAAGCGTGAATGCGTGGCGGCGTACTCGCTCTCGACCTGGCCAGCCAAGCGTGTCAGGCGATCGAGCAGCATCGGCTCGGCATGGCGGTTGGCGCTGCGGATAGCGTCGGCCAGCTCGGCCAGTTCGCGCTCGGCATGGCCCAGCACGCTGGCAGCGGCGCGCGCCGCCGGCAAGCCCAGCAGCGCCGCCATGCGGTAGGTTTCAATCTCTTGCAGATGCTGCACCAAGCGCCCCAAGCGCCGCCGCGTCATGCTGCCCGCCAGCAGCACCATGCGCGAGTAGCCATCGGGGTGGATGGCAAAGTCGGTATAGACCTCGCCATGGCCGTCGGCCACGGTCGAAGCCACCAACGAATCTTCTTGCAGCACCTGCGGCACCAGCGCGCCAGAGTCAAAGGCTTTCGTCGGCAACACCCACAGGTGCAGGCTGCACAGGTTCTGCCCCGGCAGCGCCGCCAGCCAGTCGCGCGGCACGGCGGCGGTGGCACCGGTCGGCTCGCGCTGGCCAAAGCCTTCGACCTGACAAGGCACCATAAACGTCCAGGTGACAAACTCGGTGTGCAGCTCCCAGCGGATGCGAAACGCGCCCAAATCCATGCGCAAGTGCGTGGTCTGCGCGTCCGGCAGCGGCTGGTGGCGCTCGCGCAACAGCGCCGCCAAATGCGCCCGGCTGGCCTCGCGCCCGGCCGCGTCGGCCCACATGACGATGTGCGAGATGGCCATCGGGGCTGTCAAAGGCTCAGGCGGGCGGGCGTGGATTTCGTTGTGCAACAGCGCCCGCTGGGGGTGCTGCGCAAAGTGGGGAGCAGTGGTCATCGGCGCGGCAAGCAAAAAGGGAGGGCTATTGTGAAGCCTTCTGCGCTTGCGGCGGGCTTACCCGTTAACGCGGCGGCGGCGTGCTGGCCATGACCTCGTCCAGCGTGGTGATGCCCTGCGCTACGTGCAGCGCGCCGGCCAAGCGCAGTGGGCGCATTCCGTCTTGCACCGCTTGGCGGCGCAGCGTGTCCATCGACGGCTCGTGCGTAATGCCGTCTTTCAGCGCATCGCTCACGGTCAGCAGTTCAAACAAGCCAATGCGCCCACGAAAGCCGGTCATGCGGCAATCCACGCAGCCTACCGGCCCGTAGGGGTGGTAGCCGCCACTGAGCTTCCACGGCTTGACGGCTTCGATCAGCGCCTCGGGCGTAGCACCTTCTATCGGCTGTTTGCACAGCTTGCACAGCGTGCGCACCAAGCGCTGCGCCAGCACACCAATCAAAGTGGCACTGAGCAAATAGTTGGGAATGCCCAACTCCATCAAGCGCGTGATGGCGCTGGGTGCGTCGTTGGTGTGCAGCGTGCTGAACACCAAGTGCCCCGTCAGGGCGGCCTGCACCGCCATTTGTGCGGTTTGCTGGTCGCGGATTTCGCCGACCATGATGATGTCTGGGTCTTGGCGCATCAGGGCGCGCACGCCCTCGGGGAAATCAAAATCAATCTGCGGCTGCACCTGGGTTTGGTTAAAGCTCGGCTCGATCATTTCAATCGGGTCTTCGATGGTGCTGACGTTGACCGCCTCGGTCGCCACGCGCTTGAGCGTCGAATACAGCGTTGAGGTTTTGCCCGACCCGGTCGGCCCGGTCACCAAAATCACGCCGTGCGGACGCGTAATCAGCTGCTCCCAGCGCTGCGCGTCGTGCGGTGAAAAACCCAGCGCGTCCAAGTCTTTCAACGCCGTATCCGGGTCAAAAATACGCATCACCATTTTTTCGCCAAACGCCGTCGGCAGCGTAGCCAAGCGCATTTCGACCTCGTCGCCGCGCTGGTTGCGCGTTTTGATGCGCCCGTCCTGCGGGCGGCGGCGCTCGACCACGTCCATGCGCCCCAGCAGCTTGACGCGCGCCACCATCGCCGCCATCACCCCCAGCGGCATTTGGTAGACCGGGTGCAACACGCCGTCAATGCGAAAGCGGATCACGCCCTGCTCGCGCCGGGGCTCCAAGTGAATATCGCTGGCGCGCTGGTCAAAGGCGTATTGCCACAGCCAATCGACCACCTTGACCACGCCTTGGTCGTTGGCATCGAGTTGCTTGCTGGTTTTGCCCAACTCCACCAACTGCTCAAAACTGCTGGCACTCAGCGTGCCCGAGGTTTTTTGCGCATTGCGCACCGACTTGGCCAGCGCAAAAAACTCCACCGTATAGCGCTGAATGTCCAGCGGATTGACCAGCACCCGGCGCACCGTGCGCCGTGCTTGGCGCTCGACCTCGGCCACCCAGTCGGTGATAAATGGCTCGGCGGTGGCGACGACCAACTCGTGCGTGCTCACCTGCACCGGCAGCACCTTGTGGCGCTCGGCGTAGCTGGCGCTCATGGTGTCGGCCACTTTGCCGACATCGACTTTGAGCGGGTCAATGCGCAGATAGTCCAGCCCGACGCGCGTGGCCAAGTATTCGGTCAGCGCTTCGATGTCCAGCGGCTTGCCATCACGCGCGCGCGCCATCGCCACGCTGGCCAAGCGCACCAGCGGGTGCTGGCTGCTCTCGGCCTGCGAGCAACGCGCCACCGTGCGCTGCGCTTCTTCGGCATCAATCACGCCGTCTTCGCGCAGCCAATCGACAATCCGGCGCCATTGCAGCGGGCCGACAAAAGAAGATGCAGCTTGGGCAGTCATATCGTCAGATCGCTAACGGCTTAAAAATTCGCACCCATTTGGCTGCGGGCAAATCCCAGCGTGCTTGAATTGCCTCGCCGCGCGCTTGCAGCTCGGCGCGCTTGAGCGGCTGGGGAGTGCGCAGCGCCAACACAATGGCATTGCCCTCGCGCGTGGGCTTAAACACCCACACCGCGTCTTCGCCAAACACCGTGGCAATTTTTTCTAGGCTCTCGCCATAGCTGGCAGCGCGGCCAAACAGGTTGACCGTCATGGCGCCCTCGTCGGTCAGCAGCGCACGGCAATCAGCATAAAAGTCAGCGCTATCGAGCACCGGCGCCGCCGCGTTATCGTCGTACAAATCGACCGCCAGCGCGTCCACCGTGGCGCGCCACTCGGGGCTGCGAATCTCCTCGCCGGCATCGGCCAACACCACGCGCAGCATCTCGCCATCGGGCGGCAGCTTGAACCACGAGCGGCACACCGCCAGCACCTGCGGATTGAGTTCGATGGCGGTACTGCACATCCGCAGCTTTTTGTGGCAGAACTTCGTGATCGCCCCAGCCCCCAGCCCCAGCTGCATGGCATGGCGCCCGGACACGCTGGTCGGCTCGACAAACAGCAGCCAAGCCATCATGCGCTGCACATATTCCAGCTCAATCTCAAACGGCTCTTTCATCCGCATCGAGCCCTGAATCCAGGGCGTACCCAAGTGCAAATGGCGCACATCGCCTTCTTCAGAGACGTTGACTTCAGGCAGGCCCAAAGCGGGCGCGGTGGTGGTTTTTTTGCTGCGGATCATGCGGTTTCAGTTTTCAACAATCGGGCGCCAGGCCAGGGCACATCCCCAAAGCCGCGCAGGCCGCCATTGTGTGCGATGGGGTGAAAGCACTCCCCAAGGGGTCTTCACACCATTTGGGATGCTGGGGCGCAGAGGTGAGGCGTTAACCCTCAGATTTCAGTTCTGAGGTAAAAAGCCGATACCCAATAAACATTACTAATCTCATGGATATGAACATTTCTCATATTTCCACCAGTCCTCGCCCATGGAGCAGTGAGGGGAGCCTGTCCGCCACGGCACAGCCACCACCACGGGTGCAATCGCCACCAGTCCAGCAGCTGGCCCCGCAAACGACCCCAGTCACCCTGTCAATGCGGGCGCAAAACGCAGGCAATACCGCAGGCCATGCGCCGGACGCGCCCTTTCTGGTCATCACGCAAATGCCGGCCGCCCTGGAGCAGAGCTATGACCTGACCTACGGGGCACTGGGCCTTATCCACGTCAAGCCCGGCACATTGCAAGTGTGGGAACAATCCTCAGACAATGCCATCAGCAATGTAATGGCGCGCAATGCCAGCGGCCACACGGCCCAGAACCGGCTGGCAGGTCTGGGCGCCGCCCTGCTGGAGCACGTCGGCAACACCGGTGCGAGCTACCGCCAAACCGTAGCGAATGTGGGGGCCCCCGAAAGCAAACAAAAAATTCAGGCCCGTGCAACCGATGCGCTGTATTCCATTCAAGGCGCACCCACTGCAAGAGTGGAACTGCGCATCCAGACCCAGTCGGGAGCTACCGTCACCCTGAACATCTCCGACCAAAGTGAAGCCGGCTTGAACGGCACAGGCCTTTCGATTGATATCCAAGTAAACGGCGACCTGACTGCGGCAGAACGCAAGGCGCTGGCAGCGATGGCCGGCGGATTTGAAAAAGCGATCCAGGGGCTAGCAGCGGGTGAAACAGAGATCGACTTGGAAGAGTTGGCCCAATTCGATCAAAGTGCCATTGCCAGCGTCGATTTCAAAACCAGCATTTATGGCCGCAACGAATATGGCCTGCGCTACGAAAAACTGGGTGCCCAGTTCACGGCGGATGCCAATACGCGGGACATCCAAATCAACAGCCCAGAGGGCGAAATTCGCATATCGGTGGATTTGCGCCAACCCGGCCTGTGGGGCGATGCCGCACAAAAAGCCAAAGCGGTGCGCCATTACTTGGACGGCATAGACCGCGCGACCGAGCGTGGCAAAGCCGATGAAGGCTTGGTCAAAATGTTCAAGTCCACTTTTTCCGCCCTGAACGCCACCTACGGCGCGCAAAGCACCGATGGCGGCCTGCAAGGGCTAGCCATGGATTCCGGCGCTTGGAATGACGAGGACAAAAGCTGGCTGACCGGTCTGGCCGACTTCAACACCGTACTGGCGGCCACCCCCAAAGCCTCCAATCCACGGCACAGCCAAGAATTAGACCAATTTCACTACACGCTGAGCCAATCGACCACCATCACCGGCGCAGACAAGAGCCAGCGCGGGGTGACGCAAACCCAAGAATCGCGTCTGGTGGCCGCGTACCACCAGTCCCTCGTGTCTACCAATAAACCGATTTTGGACTCCACCACTGCGTCACAAAACTATTTATTCAAGCAAGTGGAGGACAGCGCCAGCACACAGGTTCACCTTGGGTACGAAAAAGATGAGCCGGTAGCAGCCACCCTGACCAAGACCTTGACGCAATCCCTGCGGATTCAAAAGTTTGAGAACAACCAACTCGTGCAAGACCGTGTGGTGCCCAACCAGCAATCGAGCGTGGTGGATTTGCTGCCCCTGCTGACCCAACTGCGCGAACGCGAGAAAGAGCACCAGATCACGGACGAAGAGAAGCAAACGCTGCTGGAAAGCTGGAACGATCTGGTTTTTTCAGAATTGACCGCGCCCTGAAAGACGCAAAGAAGTGATGGAGCAGCACACGGGACAAGGCCCAGGACGGTAGATTCACTATCAATAAAGAAGCTACTAGCGCACGTATTTAAAGGGCTAGAGGCACTTTTTACTGCTATTTTCTTGCCCCACCCGCCCCTGCAAACGCGCCAGCGCTTGCAGCGCATTGGCCGTCGTCTGCTCGGCCAGCGCCGCCAAAGACACACCGCGCAAATCCGCCAGCACTTGGGCGATGCGTGGCAGCTGGGCCGGGCTGTTGCGGCCTTGGAGCGTGCCGGCAGCGCGCTCGGCAGCGGTGCGGTAGAGCCAATGCGGCGGCATATCGGGAGCGTCAGTTTCTAGCACCAGCGCCTCGGGCGGCAGCTCAACGGCCAGGCGGCGCAGCTGCAGCGCGCGCTCAAACGTCAGCGCGCCGCCAAAACCCAGCTTAAATCCGAGCGCCACAAAAGCACGCGCCTGCTGCAAGCTGCCGTTAAAAGCATGGGCGATGCCGCCCGGCACCGGCACCTCGCGCAGGCCTTTGAGCAGCCGGTCCGCCGAGCGGCGCACGTGCAGGAGCACCGGCAAATCGAAACGCCGCGCCAGTTGCAGTTGGGCACGGTAGAACTGCTCTTGCCGCGCCGCGTCCAGCCCCGGCACAAAGTAATCGAGGCCGATTTCGCCGACGGCCACCAAATGCGGGTCGTGGCGCACACGCTCTACGATTTTCCCCAGCGCCGCCACGTCGCCATCGCCGGCGCGGCCGGTGTAGAGCGGATGGATACCCAGCGCGTAGCTGTCGCCGTGGCGCTGCGCTAGCGCCTGCACCGCGCCGCAGTGGGCCAGTTCCACAGCAGGAATCACCAAATGCCGCACGCCCACCGCCCGCGCCTGCGCACGCACCGCGTCCACGTCAGGGGCGAACTCGGCAGCGTCGAGGTGGCAGTGGGTGTCTATCCAAGTGGGCAGGGTGGAATTCACGCAACTCAATCAATCATCAGCCGCCAGCGCCAGCACCCGCTGCACATCGCCCAGCACCTGCTGCAAGCTGAAGCTGCGCGCGTACTCCAGCGCCAACTGGCCGTGGACGTAAAACCGCAGCACTGGCAGGCTAAACACCCCTTGTTGCGCGCACAAGGCCGGGGCGTCAGCGCAATCGAC
>JAGNSH010000143.1 GCA_017988165.1 Giesbergeria sp.
TGACACAGCTGGTCGGCGACGCTGGCAAGCGCCTGCACACTGGCCGCAGCCGCAACGACCAAGTCGCCACCGACGTGCGCCTGTGGCTGCGCGGCGAAATTGATTTGATTGCCAATTTGCTGGTCGAGCTGCAACAGGCCTTGGTGGCCACGGCGGCGCAGAACGTCGATGTCATCCTGCCCGGCTTTACGCATTTGCAAGTGGCGCAGCCGGTCAGCTTTGGCCACCATTTGCTGGCCTATGTCGAAATGTTTGCCCGCGACTTTGACCGCATGCAGGATGTGCGCCGCCGCGTCAACGTGCTGCCGCTGGGCAGCGCCGCGCTGGCCGGCACCACCTACCCGCTGGACCGCGCGCGCGTGGCGCGCACGCTGGGCATGGTCGATGAGAGCGGCGAGGCGCGCGTCTGCCAAAACAGCTTGGACGCCGTCAGCGACCGCGACTTTGCGATTGAGTTCACCGCCGCCGCCAGCTTGGTGATGGTGCACATCTCGCGCCTGTCGGAAGAGCTGATTTTGTGGATGAGCCAAAACTTTAGTTTCATCAAGATTGCCGACCGCTTCACCACCGGCTCGTCGATCATGCCGCAGAAGAAAAACCCCGATGTGCCCGAGCTGGCGCGCGGCAAAACTGGCCGCGTCGTCGGCCATCTGATGGGCCTGATCACGCTGATGAAGGGCCAGCCGCTGGCCTACAACAAAGACAACCAAGAAGACAAAGAGCCGCTGTTTGACACCGTGGACACGCTCAAAGACACGCTGCGCATCTTTGCCGAAATGGTGGGCGGCCAGCTCAACCCCGCTACCGGCCAGAAAGAAGGCGGCATCACCGTCAACCCGCAGCCGATGGAAGACGCCGCCAAAAAGGGCTACGCCACCGCCACCGATTTGGCCGACTACTTGGTCAAAAAAGGCCTGCCATTTCGCGACGCGCACGAGACGGTGGCCCACGCCGTCAAGGCCGCGCAAAGCCATGCCTGCGATTTGTCGGAGCTGCCGCTGGCGGTGCTGCAAGGCTTTCATCCCGACATTGAAAAAGATGTCTACCAAGTGCTCAGCCTGCGCGGCTCGCTCAACGCCCGCAACACGCTGGGCGGCACCGCGCCGGCGCAGGTGCGCGCGCAAATTGCCCGCCACCAAGCGCGCCTGGGCTAAAGCCAAGACGCTCGGCGCAGGACTTGGCTCAGGTCAATTCCCACAGCGCCCGAGTGGTTAGGATGATCGATTTTTTAACCCACCGCGAGTTGTTGCACCTGTGCCACCTTTACTGATCCTGATCTCTGCTTTGGTGGCGGCTATTGCTGCGCTTGGCTGGTGGAAACTGACCCGCTCGGCGCCGCCGCCACGGCGCACGCCGCGCACCGATCCACCGCGCGCAGCAGCGCTGGCGGTGCCGCCGGTGCCGCCAGCGCCTCCTGCTCCGCCAGAACCGCCAAAAACGCCCGCACCACCCGCACCAGCGCCCGCTGCCGGCGATGGCGATGGCGTGGAGCTGTCCGAGCCGACCCCGGCCACCGACGCGGCCACACCGCCGGCGGCGCCAGAGCCCGCAGAGAACACAGAGCCCACAGAGAGCGCAGAAGACGCAGAGTCCGCAGAAGACGCAGAAAGCACCGACGAGCCCAGCGCCATCAACAGCTTTGTCTGGACGCACGAGAGCGAGTTGCCCGACGCCCAGCGCGACGCGCTGATGAGCGTGATTGGCGGCATTCCGTGCCCGCCGCAGTCGCTGCACCAACTGCTGGCGCCGGACTTTTTTGAGCGCATCGGCCCAACCGAGTTGACCGACTTGCTGCGCGGCGAGCCGCTCATCGCCGCCAAAGTGCTGGCCACGGTGAATGCGCCGTTTTATGGTCTGAGCCACCCGGTGACGAACATCGAACACGCCGTGGCGTTTTTGGGCATGGAGACGGTGCGCAACATTTGCGTGCAATACCTGTTGGCGCAGGCCTTTAAGCCCGAGCTGAGCTCCTCGCAGCGCTCGTTTGACACCATCTGGCGCGCCAGCTCGATTGCCAGCGAACTGGCGCTGCGCATCGGCAAGGCGCTGAATTTGACCGACCACGGCGCACTGGCGACCAAAGTGGTGCTGGCCTTTGTCGGCCACTTGGCCGCCGCCGCCCTGTTGCCGCGCAATGCGGTCGACGAATGGCTGATGCGCAGCCGCCTAGAGCGCGCGCAAATAGAGCAAGAAGTGATTGGCCTGAGCGCGGGCGAAGTCGGCACGCTGGTGCTGCGCCTGTGGGCGCTGCCGGGCGAATTGGTCAACGACGTGTCTGACGCCAGCCGGGTGCTGGTGACGCCGGCCAGCGAGGTCAATGCCGCATCGGTGCCCTATTTGGCGCTGATTTATCTGTGCGTTGGTTTGGGCGAGCGCTTGGCGCTGGGCGATATGTTTGCCTTGGCCGGCTACGACCCCAGCGACGACAGCACCGACGAAAACCACTACCTGCGCAGCTATCTGCAAGATCCGGCGCTGGCCCAGCTCAATCAGGTGCTTAACTCGCCCGAATTGGCGGCAGTGGTGCAACAAATGCGTGGCACCGGCGCCAGCTGGCCCTGAGCGGCGGCGTCTTTGTTACGCTTACCCCCCTCTTTGGAAGGTTAGGCGTGAATATCCAGCAATTTTTAGTCGGTGCCAGCCTGTGCGCGGCATCTTGGGGCGCACAGGCGCTGAGCATTACCAGCTTCTCGCCCCAAGGCGAAGTCGCGCGCATCCAACAAATCGTCGTGCAGTTCAACAGCCCAGCGGTGCGCTTGGGCGATGCGCAGGCACCGGCGCCGCTGTCTTTGCAGTGCAGCGACGCCCAAGCCAGCCAAGGCCATGGCCGCTGGAACAACGAACGCGAATGGGTGTTTAGCTTTGCCAACGACTTGCCGCCCGGCGTGCGCTGCACGGCGCAGGCCAAACCGGGGTTCAAATCGGCCTCTGGCGCAGCATTGACGGGCGCTGTCAGCTACACATTTAATAGTGGCGGACCGTTTGTGCAAGAGGTGCATCCGGGCAGCTGGGAGCCTATCGACGAAGAGCAATTTTTCGTCCTGCAACTGAACGGCGCCGCTGCGCTGGCCAGCGTGCAACAGCACGTTTGGTGCAGCGCCGAAGGTGTGGGCGAGCGCATTGCGGTGCGCTTGCTAGACGGCGCGCAGCGCGACGAGTTACTCAAAGCGCGGCATTTGGACAAGCACGCTGCCAAAAATCCGCTGGCCTGGGTCACGCTGGCCTGCAACCGGCGCCTGACGCCATCGACCAAAGTGCAACTGGTGTGGGACGAGGGCGTGACCACGCCCAGCGGCGTCGCTAACCGGGTGGAAAAGCGCTTCACCTACGAAGTGCGCGCACCGTTTAGCGCCGACTTTCGCTGCGAGCGCGAAAACGCCCAAGCCGCTTGTTTGCCCATTCGCCCGCTGACGCTGGCATTTAACGCTCCGGTGCCGCGCAAACTGGCTGCGGCCATTCGCCTCAAATCCAGCCAAGAAAGCATTGCCCCGCAGGCGACATCGCCTGGCGACGATGGCGCTGATGCGCTGGTCGACCAAGTGCAATTTGCGCCGCCATTTGCCGAGAACATGGCCTTCAAGCTGGAGCTGCCCAAAAACTTTCAAGACGCTGGCGGGCGCGCACTTAGCAATGCCGACAGCTTTCCGCTGCCGGTGGCCACGGGTGGAATGCCGCCGCTGGCCAAGTTTGCCGCCGCGCCGTTTGGCATCGTCGAGCGCTTTGCCGAAGGCCCGGACGGCCCGGCGCTGCTGCCGGTGACGCTGCGCAAAGTCGAAGCCGCGCTGGCGGTGCAAGGCGTGCAAGTGCGCACGCTGCAAGCCAAAGACGACGCCCAAACGATAGCGTGGTACCGCAAAGTGCGCGCTTACGACGACTACCTGATTGGCCGCAAACAAGCGCGGCGCGACGTGCAAGGCGCGCTGCCCAAAAAACTGCCGGGCGACGCTGACGCCGGCAGCGCCGACTACGTGCAGTCGCGCATGGTGTCGCTGTTGGCCGGGCAAAAAACCGCCCAAGCGCTGACAGTGCCGCAGCCCACGCGCGACGATCCGCGCCCGTTTGAGGTGGTGGGCATTCCGCTGACGCCGGGTTTCCATGTGGTCGAAATCGCTTCGCCGCTGCTGGGCGCGGCGCTGCTGGACGCCCAGCACGGCGCAGGCCGCACCATGTACGTGCGCACCACGGCGCTGGTGACCAATTTGGCGGTGCATTTCAAGCTGGGGCGCGAAAACTCGCTGGCTTGGGTCACGTCGCTGGACAAAGGCCAGCCCGTCGCTGGCGCGCAGGTAGCGGTGTCCGACTGCCGGGGCAAGCCGCTGGCCAGTGCCACCACCGACGCCCAAGGCCGGGCGCAGTTTGACGGCCTCGCGCCCGAAGCGCCCACTTGCTACGAAGAAGGCGACGGCGGCGGCTCGGAAGGCTACTTTGTCAGCGCCCGCGCACAAGGCGAAAAAGGCGAAAAAGGCGCGCCCGACATGGCCTTCACGTGGACCGACTGGCAGCGCGGCATCGAGCCGTGGCGCTTTAACGTGCCCACCAGCAGCGATGCCCAACCCGACCAAGTGGCGCACACCATTTTTGACCGCACGCTGTTGCGCGCCGGCGAGACGGTGTCGATGAAGCACCTGCTGCGCGCGCAAACGCAAGCCGGCTTTGCGCTGGCGCAGCAAGAGCCAGACACCCTGCTCATCACCCACCAAGGCAGCGGCCAGCAATACCAGCAGCCGCTGCGCTGGCGCAAAACCGCCACCGGCGGGCGCAGCGCGCAAAGCAGCTTTGCCGTGCCGCCAGCGGCCAAGCTGGGCGTGTACACGGTGGAACTGCAAAACAACAAAAACAATAGCGACGAAGGTACGCGTAGCTTTGGCTCGGGCCAGTTCCGCGTTGAAGAGTTTCGCCTGCCGGTGTTTGAGGGCCGCGTTGTCCCGGCCGATGCTGCTGCGCTGGTCAATGTGCACGCGGTGCCCACCAGCGTGCAGCTGAACTACGTCTCGGGCGGGCCGGCGGCGCAGTGGCCGGTGCGCGTCTCGGCGCTGGTGAGAAAGAAAGAGCTGCACTTTGATGCCTACGACGCCTTTAGCTTTCGCGCGCCGCAAGGGCGCAAGCAAACCACCTCGCAAGGCGAAGAAGAAGACAGCGCCGCCGACGACGCGCGCGTGATTGCCGACAAGCTGCCGCTGACACTGGACCGCAACGGCGCGGGCCGGGTGCAGCTGGACGACGTGCCACGCGCCAGCGCCGCGCAAGAGCTGTTGATTGAAGCCCACTACGCCGACCCCAATGGCGAAGTGCAAACCCTGCGCAGCACGCACACGCTGTGGCCGGCCGCCGTGGTCGCTGGCATCAAGGCCGACAGCTGGGTCTCGGCCAGCGACAAGGTGCGCTTTCAGACGCTGGCGC
>JAGNSH010000144.1 GCA_017988165.1 Giesbergeria sp.
CCTCGGGGGCCGCACCGTCAAAGACCAAGGAGACCCATAGTGCGAACCCCTGTCGGCCTAGTTGTCGCCGTCTTAATGACCCTGGGCGCGGTCCAGTCCTTCTCGCCGCGCGAAACCCCGCCGCTGGCCGCCACGCGTTTGGCGGTCGATCGGATGCACCTCAATACGCTGGTCACTTCCAAAGCCGCTTTGGTCACCGGCGGCGAGTTGGGCGCGCTGCTGTACTCCACCGACCAAGGCAAGCACTGGGAGCGCGCCTTGGTCTCCACCGATCGCCAAGCGCTGATCAACCAAATCAGTTTTACGGCGGACGGCCTGCAAGGCATGGCCGTCGGCCACGAGGGCTGGATTTTGCACACCACCGATGGTGGACTGAGCTGGAAAGAAGTCGCCTTTGACGAGAAAAACGGCGAGCCGCTGATGGGCGTAGCGCAGCTGCCTTCAGGGGACTGGGTGGTGGTGGGCGCTTTTGGTCGCGCTCTACATTCCAGCGATCAAGGCAAGACGTGGCAGCCGCTGCCACTGCCCGCATCGGTGGAAGACAAGCATATGAACCACATCGTGGGCGATGCCAGCGGCCAGCATTGGCTGATTGTGGGCGAGCGCGGCTTGGTGCTGCGCTCCAGCGACAGCGGCCAAACTTGGGCCGAAACCGAGCCGTTTTATGACGGATCGCTCTACAACGCCGTCTCCTTTGCCGATGGCGGCTGGCTGGTCTATGGCATGCGCGGCAACGTGTTTCACACCAGCGGCATCGACGCGCCGTGGGTGCGCTCAGACATGCCGGTCAAAGCCTCGTTCTATGGCCACGCCACCATGCCCGATGGCAGCTTGGTGTTGGTCGGCCAAGGCAGCTTGGTCGCCACCAGCAAAGACCAAGGCAAAAGTTTCAGTATCCGCCGGGTAGAAGGGCGCGCCAGCCTGACTGACTTGGTGTTAGCACCCAATGGCACCAGCTGGCTGGCCAGCGATAGCGGCCTACAAGCATTTTCTACTGCCCCTGCTGCGGACAGCACCACTTCTTCCACCGGAGCCGCTCAATGAACAAGCCCCACGCGGCGTCGCGCCTCGAAACCATGATTGCCAGCATTGCCCACTCGCTGATCGTGTGGCGCAACAGCATTGCAGTTATCACCACCATCATCACCTTGGTGCTGGGTGCCTCGGCGCTGCGCACCCATTTGGACGCGGGCTTTAACAAGCTGATTCCGCTGCGCCACAGCTATATGGCGGCGTTTTTGGAGCACTCGACCACCTTCTCTGGCGCCAACCGCGTGCTGGTGAGCGTTCGCTGGAAGGGCGAGGGTGATATCTACAACGAAGAGTTCCTCAAGACCTTGCGCAACGTCACCGACGAGGTGTTTTTCACCCCCGGCGTCAATCGTGCTCAGGTGTTTTCGCTGTTCACGCCCAACGTGCGCTACATCGAAGTCACCGAAAACGGCTTTGTTGGCGAGGTCATCATCCCCTCGCGCTTTACGCCCAATGAGGAGGGCTTGGCGCATGTGCGCTCCAACGTCGCCAAGTCGGGGCAAATTGGCCGCTTGGTCAGCAACGACCTCAAATCCGCTATGGTGCGCGCCGACTTGCTGGAGGTTGACCCACAAACCGGCAAGCAGCTGGACTACCGCGCCGTCGCCCAAAAGCTGGAAGACATTCGCACCCAGTTTGGCAGCGACAAAATCGAAATCAGCATCGTCGGCTTTGCCAAGGTGCTGGGCGATGTGATGGATGGCCTGACCACGGTGATTAGCTTCTTTGGTTTGGCGTTTTTGATCACCGCCGTGCTGCTGTGGCTGTATTCGCGCTCGGTCAACCTGACGGTGTTGGCGCTGCTGGTGGCACTGCTGCCAGTGATTTGGCTGCTGGGCTTGCTGGCCGGGCTGGGCTTTGGCATTGACCCGATGTCGATCTTGGTGCCGTTTTTGGTCTTCTCGATTGGTGTCTCGCACGCGGTGCAGATGACCAACTCGTGGAAGCAAGATGTGCGCGAGGGCATGTCGTCCGAAGACGCCGCCGAGAGCGCCTTTCGCAAACTGGCCATTCCCGGCACGCTGGCGCTGCTGACCAACGCCTTGGGCTTTATGGTGATCATGCTGATCGACATCCCCATCGTTCACGAGTTAGGCATGACCGCCTGCTTGGGTGTGTTGTTGATGATCATCACCAACAAAGTGATGCTGCCAGTGATTTTGTCGCGCCTGCGCTTAGAGCCAACCGCCTTGGGTCGCACCGATGGCGTAACTGGCATCCACAAGCGCTGGTGGATGATTTCAGTGTTGTCGCAGCCGCGTCCGGCGCTGGCGACGCTTTTAGTCTCGGTGGGTCTGTTGGCCGCTGGCACCGTGGTTTCACGCGATCTGCTGACCGGTGACATTGGTGCCGGAGCACCTGAGCTGCGCGCCGACTCGCGCTACAACCGCGACAACGACAATATCATCAGCAACTATTCGATTGGCATGGACGTGCTGTCGGTATATGCCGAACCCATCGATACGCCCGAGGCTTGTCTGAACTGGACGGTAATGAATGCCGTAGAGCGCTTTGATTTGCACATGCGCGGCGTCGATGGCGTGCGCTCGGTCACGACTGTAGCGGGTCTGGCCAAGCTGGCTGCGGGTGGCAATAACGAAGGCAACCCCCGTTGGGCGGCGCTGCAGCGCACCGAGGCGGCGCTGCGCACTGGCTCTAAAGCGGCTAACCCCGAGCTGGGTTTGAACACCAGCAGCTGCGACGTGATCCACCTGCAACTGTTCTTAAAAGACCACGAAGGTGCGACGCTCAAGCACATCGTCAATGAAGTGCAGAAATTCATCGACAACGACAAGACGCCCAACATGAAATTTCGCTTGGCTGGTGGCAACGCCGGTGTTGCCGCTGCAACCAACGACGCTGTCGAGCACGCCGAAGTGCAAATGTTGGCGGCCATCTTTGGTGCCATCACGCTGCTGTGCTGGGTAACGTTTCGCAGCTGGCGCGCTGTGCTGTGCATCATCGTGCCGCTGACGCTGGTGTCGATTTTGTGCAACGCACTGATGGCCACGCTGGGCATTGGCCTGAAAGTCGCCACACTGCCGGTGATTGCCATGGGTGTGGGCGTGGGCGTGGACTACGGCATCTACCTGTACGAGAGCCTGCAGCACGAGCTGGAGCACAACGGCCGCTCGCTGCGCGAGGCCTTCTACGAAGCGCTGCGCCAGCGCGGCACGGCTGCCGTGTTTACCGGCGTGACGATGTCGCTGGGGGTGGGCACGTGGGCGTTCTCGGCGCTGAAGTTCCAAGCCGACATGGGCATCTTGCTGGCGTTTATGTTCTTGGTGAACATGCTGGGCGCAGTGTTCTTGCTGCCGGCGATGGCTTGCTGGTTGGGCGTAGGCCAAAACCGCAAGTCGGTCGCAGGCCGCCCAAGCGCTGGCGTACAAATTTGATAACCCCATGAAAAACGTTCGCAACTTGGCTGCTGCGGCACTGGCGGCACTGGTGGCACTTGCTACCACCAGTGCCGCAGCGCAAAAAAACTACGACCCCGGTGCCAGTGACACCACGGTGCGCATTGGCCAAACCGGCCCTACGGGCACTTGGGGTGCCATTGGCCAAACCATGCAAGCCTACTTTCGCATGGTCAACGAAAAGGGGGGGATCAACGGTCGCAAGATCGAGCTCATCACCTATGACGATGCCTATGACGCCGCCAAAACCTCAGAAGTCACGCGCAAGGCGGTCGAGACCGACAAGGTCTTGTTCATGTCAGGCTCCATCGGTACAGGCACGCAGCTTGCTGTGGCCCCCTACCTCAACCAGCTCAAGGTGCCGCAGTTGTTTATGGCGTCACCATCGGGCAATCTGGCCGCTGCCAAAAAGTTTCCCTATTCGATGATGGCCATGCCGTCCTATGAGTCTGAGGGGGCTATTTGGCTGCGGCACTTGACGGCAACCAAGCCCAAAGCCAAGGTGGCTGTGCTCTATCAAAATGATGAAATGGGCCATGCAACCCTCAATGGCTTCAAGCAGGATTTGGAAAAAACGCGCTTGCAAATCGTCAGTGAGCAGCCGTATTCCCTGACCGAGCCAAGCATTGATGCGCAAATTAACGCCATGAAAGCATCGGGAGCAGACACGGTGCTGCTCATCACTACGCAAAAGATGACCGTAATGGCTTTGCAAAAAATCCGAGGCTTGGCTTGGTCCAACCCGACGATTTATCTCAGCCAAGGAGGCTCGTCAATCAAGACCGCCTTGACGCCTGCCGGTCTTGACAATGCCAAGCGGGTGATTGTGGTTGCCGCGCGCATGAGCATTCACGACGTGGCCTACGCCAATCACCCTGACATGCAGGCCTACCTTGCTTTTATTGCCCAATATATGCCGGGGACCAATGGCGCCGACGACGACCAGTACCTGTGGGGCTACTCCACTGCAGCCCTGACGGCCCATGTGATCGAACAAGCCGGCAACAACCTGACCCGCGAGAACATCCTAAAAATCGCCACGAGTCTGAGGGACTACCACGCACCGCTGCTGCTACCCGGGGTTACGCTGAACTCCTCGCCGACGGACTACCGCTTATTTCAAAGTATGCAGATCAGGCAGTTTGACGGCAAAATTTTTGAGCCTTTGGGACCGGTGCTCTCAATTCACTGGATGAGGAGCGGCAAACTTTAATTTATCCGGTGCCGCCCCTAGGCAAGGGTGGCACCAACGAGGCTTCGTTAAGCCCAGTGGTTTCCTATAATTTTTCGGCTCTCGCACCCACTTGATGCTTCGCTCTTAGGGTTTGCGCCTTGCAAAAAAATCCCTCTTCAACGCAAGGTGTGGCGGGCTTGGTTTGGAGCATTGTTTTCAGCGCATCGGTGAAGTCTGCAGGACGCGAATACAAAGATGCGCGGCTGCAGCATTGTTACCTGCACGCCACCCAATGAATATGAATCTTACGAGCCATAGACGCACTACGCGGGCACCGCTAAAAACACCCGGCTAGCACCGGCTCAAGACCGTATTTTCAATAAAATCAGCCTCAAACCCATATCTGGCGCGCGGTACAAGCTATTTATTTAGTAGCTAACAAAAGCGATCCATCGCCCTACCAGCGCTCAATCTGCCGCGCTCAGCCAGGCCACGCTGTTCAAGAAGATGCGCACCAGCTCGGTTTGGCGGCGCACGCCGGTCTTGGAGAAGATGGAGCGCAAATGCGCCCGCGCCGTGTTGCGTTTGATGTTGAGCACTTCGGCCGCTTCTTCCAGCGACAAGCCGTTGGCCAGCTGAATCGCCAGCGCCGTCTCGGCCGGGGTCAGGTGGAACAACTGCTGCGCCAAGCGCACCGGTGGATCGACCCGGCCTTCGGTATCGCGCACAAACACCGCCACGCTGGGGCGCTGCTTGCCTTCGGTCCATTGG
>JAGNSH010000145.1 GCA_017988165.1 Giesbergeria sp.
TCGACCTGTTTTTGGCGCTGACCGACGACGATGAAAACAACATCATGTCCAGCCTGCTGGCCAAGCGCATGGGCGCCAGCCGGGTGCTGGCGCTGATCAACCGGCGCAGCTATGCCGACTTGATGCACGGCACGCAAATTGACATTGCGCTGTCGCCGGCGCAGGCGATGCTGGGCGAGTTGCTGGCGCACGTGCGCCGGGGCGATGTGCAGGCGGTGCACAGCCTGCGCCGGGGCGTGGCCGAGGCGCTGGAGATTGTGGCCCGGGGCGATCGCAAAAGCTCGCGCGTGATTGGCCGCAAGATGGGCGATTTGCGCCTGCCCGAGAACGTCCACATGGGCTTGATAGTGCGCGGCTTGCCCGAAACCGGCGCGGCGCCAGCGCACTCTGACGCCTCGTCTCAGTTGCCGCCGCTGCCACCGCCGCCGCAGCCCCAAGTCATCATTCCGCACAGCCACACCGTTATCGAGAGCAATGACCATGTGGTGTTCTTCTTGCCCAACAAGCGCTTGGTCAGTGATGTGGAAAAGCTGTTTCGCGTCAGCGCCACGTTTTTTTAATTGGGCGCTGTTGCACGCGCTTTGGGGTTTTGTTCGATGACCGATGTGTTTCCCGTTCTGCGCGTGCTGGGTATGTTGATCATGCTGTTCGCCCTGGCCATGGGCGTGCCGCTGGCGGTGTCTTGGTATGCGCAAGATGGCGTCTGGCAGGTGTATCCGGCGGCGATGGGCGTGGCGCTGCTGGTGGGGCTGGGCTTGCTGGTGGGAATGCGCCGCTACAAGCGCGAGTTGCAACCGCGCCACGGCGTGATGTTGGTGTCGCTGGTGTGGGCGCTGCTGCCGCTGTTTGCCGCCGTGCCGCTGATGCTGGCCTGCGCCCAAATTGGCCGACCGATGTCGTTTACCCATGCGTATTTCGAGGCCGTCTCGGGCCTGACCACCACTGGCTCGACGGTGCTGTCGAATTTGGACACGCTGCCGGTGTCGGTGAACGTCTGGCGCACCTTTTTGCAGTGGATTGGCGGCATGGGTATTTTGATTTTGGCCGTCGCCGTGTTGCCGCTGCTGGGCGTGGGCGGCGCGCAGTTGTTCAAGGCCGAGGCCGCGGGCCCCATCAAAGACACCAAGCTGACACCGCGCATGACCGAAACCGCCAAGGGGCTGTGGGGCGTGTACGCGCTGTTTTCTATCGCTTGTGTGCTGGCGTATTGGGCCGCTGGCATGGAGCCGCTGGACGCGCTGATGCACATGTTCAGCACTGTCAGCTTGGGCGGCTTGTCGTCGCACGATGCCAGTTTTGCCTTCTTTCAGTCGCCGCTGCTGGAGGGCGTGGCGCTGGCCTTCATGCTGCTGGCCAGTTGCAACTTTGCGCTGTATTTTGTTGCCATGCGCAAAGGCCACTGGCGCGGTTTTTGGCTGGATCCAGAAATGCGCGCCACCTTTGCCACGCTGTTGGGCGGTGGCTTGTTTGTGGCGCTGCTGTTGTGGGTCAAGGGCGTGTATGGGCCGCTGGATGCGCTGCGCCACGGCGTATTCCATGTGGTGTCGGTGGCGACCACCACCGGTTACGCCACAGTGGACTATTTGACTTGGCCGGTGTTTGCGCCGGTGCTGATGTTGATGCTCTCGGGCGTGGCCACTAGCGCGGGCTCCACCGGCGGCGGCATCAAGATGATGCGGATGTTGGTGCTGGTCAAGCAGGCGCGGCGCGAGTTGACGCGCTTGGTACACCCCAACGCTATTCAGCCGGTGCGCTTGGGCGGTGCGGTGGTCGAAAGCCGCATGATTTTCTCCGTCATGGCCTTCATGCTGGTCTATGGCGGCACCATCATCGTGCTCAGTATGGTGTTGCTGCTGACCGATTTGGACCCGTTGACGGCGTTCAGTGCAGTGATTGCCAGCGTCAACTGCACTGGGCCGGGTTTGGGGGCGATTGGCCCGGCGTCGAACTATGCGGTGCTGAGCGATTTTCAAATTTGGGTCTGCACGCTGGGGATGTTGCTGGGGCGGCTAGAAATTTTGAGCTTTATGGCTTTGCTGACACCAGCCTTTTGGCGACGCTAAGGCCGGGGGTTACTCCCTACAATGGCCAGTAAATGTTTTACAAGGGCCCTTCTTTATGGTTCCGCATCTGATTACCGCACTCACTGGGCCCATCAATGAGCTAGAGCAGCGCGTCATTGATTCCATGCCCGCCACCGAGCGCTGGTTTCGGCTGGAATGGATGGAGCACACGCCGCCGTTCTACACCTCGGTGGATATCCGCAACGCCGGCTTTAAGCTGGCGCCGGTCGACACCAATCTGTTTCCCGGTGGCTGGAACAACCTGACGCCCGAGATGCTGCCGCTGGCGGTGCAGGCGGCGATGGCAGCGATTGAAAAAATCTGCCCCGAAGCGCGCAACCTGCTGATCATTCCGGAAAACCACCGGCGCAATCACGCCTGCAATACCGCGTATCTGAGCAGCGTGGCGCAGTTGCAGCGCATCTTCAGCATGGGCGGCCTGAATGTGCGCGTCGGCTCGATCAGTCCCGACGTGAAAGAAACCACGGTGATTGAGCTGCCCAGCGGCGAGCGCATCACCTTGGAGCCGGTGCTGCGCAGCCGCCACCGCTTGGGGCTTAAGCACTTTGACCCCTGCACCATCTTGCTCAACAACGATTTGTCAGCCGGGCCGCCGGGCATTTTGGAAGACTTGCACGAGCAGTACCTGCTGCCGCCGCTGCACGCTGGCTGGAGCGTGCGGCGCAAGAGCCACCACTTTCGCAGCTACGAAGAGGTCAGCAAGCGCTTTGGCAAGCTGCTGGGCATCGACCACTGGCTGATCAACCCGCTGTTTGGCCAGTGCAGCGCGCCAGACTTTGCCGCCGATACCGGCTTGGAGGCCTTGCAGACCAGCGTGGACGCGGTGCTGACCAAAATTCGGCGCAAGTACAAGGAATACGGCATTAACGAAAAGCCGTTTGTCGTCGTCAAGCCCGACAACGGCACTTACGGCGCCGGCATCATCACCGTGCGCGACGCCAAAGACTTGCAGGCGCTGTCGCCCAGTGCGCGGGCGCAACTGGCCGTCACCCGAGACGACCAGCCAGTGCGCGAGATGATTGTCCAAGAGGGCGTGCTGACGCGCGAGCGCATTGCCGGTGCCGTGGCCGAGCCGGTGGTCTACATGATGGATCGCTACGTGGTGGGCGGCTTTTACCGCAGCCATGCTGAGCGCGGCGTCGATGAAAATCTGAACCTGCCCGGCGCCCAATTTGTGCCGCTGGCGTTTGACCACAGCGCCAATATGCACCAGCTGGGATCGCGCTCGACGCTGGCGCCAAACCGCTTTTATATGTATGGCGTGGTGGCTCGCTTGGCGATGCTGGCCGCCAGCTACGAGCTAGAAGCCACCGACCCCAACGCCGAAGAATACGACTGAGCGCTACGCCCCAGCCCAGCGCACAATAGCGTTCCAAAAATAACGGAGCTTGGCCGGTGTCCACCGTGGGCGCTGGGCCTGCGCTTTCAGTGCAAAACACCAAATCCCCTTTGTACGTGCTGATGCTGGGCGCCATTGGCGTCGTCTATGGCGATATCGGCACCAGCGTGCTGTATTCCGTCAAAGAGGTATTTGGCGGCGGTCACGTGCCTTTCACGGTGACCAACGTCTATGGCATTTTGTCGCTGTTCTTCTGGACGCTGACAGTCATCGTCTCGCTCAAGTACGTCACGCTGGTGCTGCGTGCCGACAACCACGGCGAAGGCGGTTTGGTGGCGATGCTGGCGCTGGCGGCGCAAACCGTCAAACACCAGCCGCGCCTGCGCCGGGTGCTGTTGATGGTGGGCATCTTTGGCACCTGTTTGTTTTATGGCGATGGCGTCATCACGCCCGCCATCACGGTGCTGGGGGCAGTCGAGGGGCTGGAAGTGATCTCGCCGCAGTTCAAAAAATATGTGGTGCCGATCACTTTGGTGGTGCTGTTGCTGCTGTTTATGGTGCAAAAGCGTGGCAGTGCCAGCATTGGGCGCTACTTTGGCCCGGTGATGGTGGTGTGGTTTTTGGCTATTTCGGCGCTGGGCGTGCTCAACATTGCCGACAACCCGCGCATTTTGTGGGCCATCAACCCGCTCTACGCGCTGCGCTTTGTTTTTGAGCAGCCGGGCATCACTTTCATTATTTTGGGCGCGGTGGTGCTGTGCGTTACCGGGGCCGAGGCGCTGTACGCCGACATGGGCCACTTTGGCCGCCGCCCGATTCGCGTGACCTGGTTCAGCGTGGTCATGCCCGCGTTGACGCTGAACTATTTTGGCCAAGGCGCGCTGCTGCTAAAAAACCCTGCCGCCGTTAAAAATCCGTTTTTTATGATGGCGCCCGACTGGGCACTGGTGCCCATGGTGCTGCTGGCCACGGTGGCGGCGGTGATTGCCTCGCAGGCGCTGATTTCTGGCGCCTTCAGTGTCACCAAGCAGGTGATTCAGCTGGGCTATTTGCCGCGCCTGCGCATTTTGCACACCAGCGTGCAAGAGGCCGGCCAAATTTACCTGCCGTTTGTCAACTGGAGCCTGTTTGCCCTGATTGTGTTGGCGGTGGCGATGTTCAAGTCCTCCAGCGCGCTGGCCTCGGCGTATGGCATTGCCGTGACCACCGATATGCTGATCACTACCGTGCTGACGTTCTTTGTGATTCGCAACGCTTGGCGCCTGCCCTTGGCGCTGAGTTTGGCGGCAACCGCTTTCTTTTTTGCGGTGGACTTGGCTTTCTGGGCGTCGAACTTGCTTAAATTGTTTGATGGCGGCTGGTTTCCGTTGGTCATTGCCAGCGGCATCTTTGTTTTGATGAAAACTTGGAAAGACGGGCGTCGCCTGATGCGTGCCGCGCTGGCCAACGATGCTTTGCCTTTGCCGGAATTTTTGCAATCGGTGTTTCTTAGTCCGCCGCTGCGGGTGGCTGGCACGGCGGTGTTTTTGAGCGCCGAGCCGGGCACGGTGCCCAACGCGCTGCTACACAACCTGAAACACAACAAAGTGCTGCACGCGCAAAACCTGTTTGTCACCGTGCGTCACCACGAGGTGCCGTGGGTCGCCGAGAGCGAACGCGTACAAGTGCAAGCGCTAGAGCACGACAGTTGGCAGGTCAATTTGGACTACGGTTTTATGGACGACCCCGATGTGCCGCGTGCGCTGGCACTGCTGCGCGGCCAGGGATGCGAGGTGGAGCCGATGACCACCAGCTATTTCCTGTCGCGCGAGTTGGTGATTCCGGTGGTGGGCGCCGGCATGGCGCTGTGGCGCGAGAAGCTATTTGCCCAGATGCATCACAACGCCAGCGGCGTAGCCGATTTTTTGAAGCTGCCCAGCAATGCAGTGGTGGAATTGGGCTC
>JAGNSH010000033.1 GCA_017988165.1 Giesbergeria sp.
AGAGGCTAATATGAGTCAATATCGGCGGCCTGATAGGTTGCACTCGGCAGCAGCTGGAGAAACAACTCGCCATCGCAGTCAGGATCAGGCGTAGACGCGGCCTCACTCCAAAACGTCGAGGCAGCGCTGAGCACATCAATCAGCTGCGCAGCCAGCGGCGAGGCTGCGCGCGCGCGTTCCCAATCAGCGCGGGACGCTCCGGGCAAAAACAGCAGACTGAGGCTGGGCTTTTCATCAGCGCTGGCGTCCGCCATCTGCTGCGCGACAGACTGCAAGTGGCGCTGCACCGCTTTAATGTCTGCATGGTTGCGGGCATCTTTGATACGCAAATGGGCCAATAAAGCATCGCCCTCGACCACCAAGCGATAAACGCAAAACCCTTGCCCCTGATCGCGGCCAGCGCGATTTTCCTTGGCCAGCGCACGCGTTGGGCTGGCGTAAAGGGCATGGCGGCGCGACGGCATGTGGGCGGGGCGCAAAAATTCCCACAGGTTATCCACCACGTAGGGCACGTTAGAGGGCAGCCGCAAAGTTGTGCGGGGATGCTGCAACTCGCCGGCCTGCAACGAGTTGGTGAGCGCTTCGGCGCGGTAAATGGAAAATTCAACAACGGACATCAATACACCTCAGTTTTTTCATAAACACAGGAATGCCAACCCACCAACAACTATTATTTTGATAGCTACTAGCGCCCGTATTTAAAGGGC
This sequence comes from Giesbergeria sp., assembly GCA_017988165.1. Taxonomy (GTDB): domain Bacteria; phylum Pseudomonadota; class Gammaproteobacteria; order Burkholderiales; family Burkholderiaceae_C; genus Simplicispira. The sequence continues at coordinate 708 of JAGNSH010000033.1, forward strand.
TAGAGGCTGTTTTGACCTAAAAAACGCTGTTGCAGGCGCAGCCAGTCGGCGGCGTCGGGCACGCTCGCTTGCAGGGCGTTCCAGTCACAGGCTACGGTCAGCATCTCACCGCTGATGGGGTGCGGCAGGCTCAGCGATTGGGCGTGCAGCCACAGCCGGGTTTGGCCCAGTTGCTGCGCCCACCAGCGGTTCAGTGGGCCTTTGCCGTGGGTAGCGTCGCCCAAAATGGGGTGCGCTAAATGCTTCAGGTGGCGGCGAATTTGGTGGCGCCGCCCGGTGGTGGGCACCGCTTCGACCAGCGCGGCGCGCGTCGTTGGGTGGCGCGGGTCAACACTTTCGTTCAGCTCTAAGCGCGCCAAGCAGCGAAAGCGCGTGTGCGCTGCTTGCACCGGCGCGTCGGGCGGCGCATCGTCGGGGCGCAGGGCGTGGTTGACTTCGATGGCGGCACTGTCTGCGCCCCCGGGCAGCCAGCCGCGCACCAGCGCTAGGTAGCGTTTGTGGGTGTGCTGGTGTTCAAACGCCTGCGACAGCGCCCGCGCTGCGTCGCTGTGCAGCGCCATCACCAGCACGCCGCAAGTGCCTTTATCGAGCCGGTGTACCGGGTAGACGCGCTGGCCGATTTGGTCGCGCAGGGTTTGCACGACAAAGCGCGTCTCGCCCGCGTCCAGCCCGGTGCGGTGTACCAACCAGCCGGCGGGTTTGTAGAGCGCTACCAAATGCTCGTCGCGCCAGAGGATGTGCAAAGGAGCATTCATCGCCGCTCAGCGCTGTTTGTAGCTGGTGCCATAACGCTGGCGATAGCTCCACGGCGCTAGCGGCCTTCGCTGCGACCACAGGCCGATATGGCTGGCGCGCGCTTGGCGCTGTAGCGGCACCAAGTGCGGGTGCTGGCGCGCATACGGCGTATAGATCCACGCCAGTCCGGCGCGCACTTGGGCGCTGGCGACATCGGTGTCGCCACAGCGCACGTTGGCGACGTTGCGGCCATAGCGGTCTTTTTCTAGCACTTGGATGCGGGCGCGTTGGCGCAGGCACAGCTGCACCAAGTTTTTGCGCGCCTGCGGGCCAAAGGCTTGGCGGCTTTCCGGGGCGTCGATGGCGGCGATGCGCACTTTCAATTGCAGCGGCGCATGGGCGGCGCCGCAGCGCGCGGTCAGGGTGTCGCCATCGCTGACGGCGATGACCAGACACAACAAGGCAGCAATAGTCACAGAAATAGCGGTTCCAAAAAGACCCACTTAATCGACTTTGTCCGGCGCTGGCGCTGGCTCGGCGGAGAGCAAAAAGCGCTTGACCAGGTCAAAAAAGCTGTCGTAAAAATTGTTGTCGGCAATCGTCTGGCTACCGACTTTGACCAGCGACTCGCCGCCGCCGGTCATGAAGGGCAGCGACACCGAGCCGACGCCGCCGACGCCCAAGCTGGCCGAGTTGTTGGATTTTTTCAGGGCATAACTGTCTTGCAGCGCCGTGACAAAGCCCAGGCTGACGCTGGCATCGGTGCTTTCGGGTACGCAAACGACGCGAATCATCACTTGCACGTGGACATCGGCTTCGGGCTGGAAGTTTTTTTGCCCGGTCACTAGGTCGGCGGTGGCGGCGTTGATGATGTAGCCCTGACTGAGCAAAGCGCGCCGCGAGGCCTCGCAGGTTTGCGCCGGGGTGGCGTCAAACAGGCGCGAATAGGTCGAGACCGAGCTGAATTTTTCTTGCGGCGCCAGCACTTTGGCATCGCTGGAGCAGCCGGCCAGCCCCCATGCCAGCGCCAGCGCACCGGCACACCAAGCACCGCGGCGGTGCATCGATAAAAAATGAACCACGTTGAAGAGACTCCTTAGATGCCGCTTGAAGCCACCTCAGGCCTCCAACAGTTGCAAATAAGCAGAGCGTGTCGAGGGCGAGACGGCGGCCAGCGCCTGCTCATACGAGGTTTGGTGGCGCCCAATCATCCGCGCCGAGGCGATGGTTTTGGATTTGCAAAACCAGTGGCAACTGTGTTGCATCAAAAACAATTCTGCCGTCAGCGTAAATGCCTTGTCGCGCGGACTGCGCTCGGCCTCGTTGCGCACCACCGCGTCAATGCCTTGGGCGTGGATTTGCATGACCGCGCGCAAATCAAAGGTGGCGCTGGGAAACATTTGGTCGGCGTAGGCAATGGCAATCGGCAGTTTGCTGACGCGCGTTTGCAGCGGCTCAAGGCGCGCTAAGTCGGCGGCAAAGCGCTTAAATTGCTCGGCCAAGCTGATTTCTGCCGTGTTCAACATGCTCAAAATTTGGCCGCGCCGCTCTTGGTCGGCCTCGCCCAGCGCGCGCAAGTAGCCTTGCGTCAGGCTCTCCATCAGTTTTTCGATTTGGAACTGGCCCAGGTGGCGGCTTAACAGGGCAATGCGCCCGGCTTGGTAGCGCGCCTTCAACAGGTGCATTCCCATGCCCAGCAACATCGCCAATAAGAAGATGTCCATTGCGCTTACAGCAGCTCGGCGCGCAGTTGCTCGGCGCTTTTGGGCGAGAGCCAACCGGGCGCCACGTCAAACACCGTCTTGGCGCCAAACTGCCCCAGTTGCGCCATGCGGTGTACCGCGCGGGCGTAGGCCACCAGCACGCTGGCGGTGAATTCGGGGTTGCTGCCCAGCGTCAGGCCGTATTCGATGACTTGCGCGTTCTCGGGCGTGGTGTTGCCGCTGCGAATGACAAAGCCGCCGTGTGGCATGGCACTGTGCTCGCGCGCCAGCACCTCGGCGCTGATGAAGTTCACCGTGGTGTCGTATTCGTCAAAGTAGTGCGGCATGGTGGTGATGGCTTGGCGCACAGCTTGGGCGTCAGCGCCGTCTTTGAGCACCACAAAGCATTCGCGCTGGTGTTTTTCGCGGGTGCTCAGGCTGGGGCGCGCGCCGCTGCGCACTTGCTCGACCGCCGTGGGCACGGGCAGTGTGTACTGCACACCGCCAGCGACGCCGGGCACGCGGCGAATGGCGTCGGAGTGGCCTTGGCTCAAGCCCTTGCCCCAAAAGGTGTAGGTGGCGCCATCGGGCAGCAGTGCTTCACCCAGCACGCGGTTGATGGAGAACATTCCTGGATCCCAGCCCGCCGAAATCAGCGCGGTTTTTTGGTGGGCTTGGGCTGGCGCATCCACTGCGGCAAAGTGCTCGGGGATGCGCGCGTGGGTGTCAAAGCTGTCAACGGTGTTAAACAGCGCCGCCAGCGCCGGGCCTTGCTGGGGCAGGTCTTCTTTGGAGCCGCCGCACAAAATCAGCACATCGATTTTTTCGGTGTAGCTGGGCAGCGCGTCCATAGAAAACACCGGCACGCCGGGGTGCAGGGCAGTGAGTTGCTCGGGCGCGCGGCGCGTAAAAATACCCACCAGCGCCATGTCGGGATTGCGGGCAATGCTGGCCTCAACCCCACGGCCCAAGTTGCCGTAGCCGGCGATGCCGATCCGAATGGTGTCGCTCATATCTTTCCTATCGTCTTGTCAGTTGGAATAAAAAATCCACCCGTATTGCAACACGCCCGCGCAGTGGCCATGGACTGGGCAGCGAATTTTTATGTACTGGCACCAGTGCATTCGCGCACGCGGCGGCGCTCGCGCAGCCAGTGGCGCAGGCCGTCTAGCACCAGCACCAGCACCGCCGCAAAAATCAGCGCGTAGGTGGGCCACTGCCCTGGCGCCAAACTCTCGCCCAGCAGCAGCGCCACCACCACCAGCAGCACCGGCTCGACATACGACAGCAGGCCAAACAAGCCCATCGACAACCACGCGCTGGCCGCCATATACAGCGCCAGCGCCACCGCACTGAGCACGCCCAGCAGCGGCAACAGGGCAAACAGCACCGGGTGATCGGCCAACAGCGGCACGCTGGACGGCGCGCGCACGGTAAAAAACAGCGCCGCCGGCACCAGCAGCGCCATGTCCAGCCAATGCCCGGCCAAATGGTCGGTGCGCAAGTGGCGGCGCAGCACAAAGTAGGCGGTGTAACCCAGCGCCACCAGCCACATCTCCCACGACAGGCTGCCGGCGCGCCACAGCTCAAAGCCGACACCGGCGCCGGCCAGCAGCGTCGACAGCAGCTGCGCACGCGACAACTGCTCGCCAAAAAACACCCGCCCGGCCAGCACCATCACCAGCGGCAGTAAAAAGTAACCCAGCGACACCGGCAGCGCGCGCCCATGCAGCGGCGCCCACATAAACAGCCACAGCTGCACGCCCAGCATGGCCGCGCTCAGCAGCAGCCCCAGCGCACTGCGCGGCGCCTGGCGCACGCTGTGCCACAACTGGCGCAGCCGCGTGCCCTCGCCGCGCCACAGCAGCAGCGCGGTGGTAAAGGGCAAGGTCAGCAGCACCCGCCAGCCAAAAATTTGCTCACCATCGAGCGGCGCCAAAAACGGCGAAAGAAAATAAATCCCGCTAAACAAGACCGAAGCCAAGACGGACGCAACAATGCCCTTGATCACAAATACTGGCTTTCAGGGAAACGCTAAACAAGCGCTAGCAAGGCAATAACAATACCGGCCAGAGAAGGCCGCGCCGGGCAGGCATTGTCGGGGGTGAGCGGCCAGCGCGCCGCACCAAGGCCATTGGGCGCTGATAAGCGCCTACCGCCAGTGTGGGCGGGCGTGAAAATTATGGGGACTATCGCTGCAGCGAGGAATAGGATCGGGCACTTCGTACATTTTGTCGAAAACCAATGGAGGCTGCCTTGATATACAAACCATCTAGTGCTTTTTTACTGGCCATGCTGGTGTGCGTACCAGCCATGGCTGCTAACGAAACCAGTAAAACCAGCGACATCATTGGCCATGTGCAGCACCTGACGGGCAGCGCCTCTGTCGTGCGCGGCAGTGCTGCTGTGCCAATAGCCGCTGGCGCGCCGCTGTACCAGGGCGACGTACTGCGCACCGGCAAACCGGGCGCTGTGGGGGTGGTGCTGACCGACGACACCACCATCTCCATGGGCTCTGGCAGTGAAATGGCGCTCAACGATTACGCCTTTGCACCCAAAGACGGCAAATTTGCCTTGGCTTTAAAACTGATCAAAGGCAGCTTTGCCTACGTCACCGGGCAAATCGTCAAGCTCTCGCCCGAGTCGGCCCAAGTACACACCCCCGACGCCACCATCGCCGTGCGTGGCACCAAGCTGTTGATTCAAATTGACGAGATGAAGGAATGAACACCGTGCATTGCACCACCACACCTGTGCGGCGCTGGGCTCTGCGCTGGACCAGCGCCCTTGCCGTCACTGTCACCGTCACCGTTACCGTCGGTTTAGCCGGGTGCGCTGCGCCGCCGCCGCGCCAATCCATCGTGTTAGTGGCCGACCCGGCAGGCCATGTGGGCCAAGCAGAGGTGCGCACCAGCGTGGGGGCGCAGGTGCTGCAAAAGTCGGGCGACATGACCCGTACCCAGAACGCGGCCACGGCGCCATCGGCCCCCGTCACCGCCGAGACGGCTTACCTAGAGCGCACCTTTGGCGAAGCCTTGGCCGTAGAGCCGCCACCGGCGCAAACTTTTACGCTGCTGTTTGAGAACGGCGCTGCCGTTTTGCGCGCCGACTCGCTGGGCCTGCTCGACGAGATTGCCGCTGCCAGCCACCGGCGCATGGCGGTGCGTGTCAGCATCAGCGGCCACACCGATGCCGTCGGCTCCGACCAACTCAACGACACGCTGGCACGCTCCCGCGCCGAAGAAGTCAAGCAACAACTGCTGCGCCGCCAAGTGGCGCCCGAGCTGATATCGACCAGCTCGCATGGCAAGGGCAATCCGCTGATTTCTACGCCCGATGGTGTCGCTGAACCGCGCAACCGACGGGTAGTCGTCATCGTTCGCTAGGCGCCGCCCGCTATGCCCAGTAAGCCGCACTGGATGGCGCGTTTGCGCCGCTTTTTCTGGATTCGCAAAGAACTGACTGCGCTGTACGCCACCGGCTTGGGCCTGACCTTGCTGGTGGCTTTGCTGTCGGTGTTTCCGACGCTGGCGGTGCAAAAGTCCGAACTGGCGCTGTACGACCTGATGCTGGCCAATCGTACCCAAGCACCACAGTCCAACGTACCGGTGGTGGTCGGCATTGACGAAGACAGCTTGGCCGCCTTTGGCCAGTGGCCGTGGCCGCGCTACCGCCTGGCTTTGCTGATAGAGCAATTGCAGCAGTTGGGGGCGCAGGTGGTGGTGTTGGATTTTTTGATGCCCGAGTTGGACCGCACCTCTCCCGAAGTGATCGAGGCCGAGCGCCAGCGTGACCAGATGGCCACCCCCCTTGGCGCTGCCAAGCCCGCTGCGCCAGCGCAGTACGACGGCAACTCGCAGCGCTTGGCCGAGGCACTGGGCCGTGGCCCCAGCGTGCTGGGCTACTACTTAGAGTTTTCTCAAGCTACCGCCTCGGGCCGCTCGCTACAGCCGCCGACAGCCCCGCCAGGGATGGTGGTGTCGCGCTCGGCACATGGCAGCGGGCAATGGCCCCAGCCGCAAGGCCAAATCCGCAGCCTGCCCTTGCTGACCGACGCCGCCAGCGCCGAAGGCTTTACCAACGCGCTGCAAGACTTGGACGGCACCTTGCGCCGCATTCCGCTGCTGCTGACCTCGCCGCAAGGTCAAGACGCGCCCTCGCTGGCGCTGGCCGCCGTGCTGTTGTCATCAGCCCAGCGCAATTTGCGCCTCGACACCAACCCCACCGGAGCCGTGCTGCACTGGGGGGCACGGCAGATTCCTTTGGATGGGTCGGGCAATTTGCTCTTGGATTGGCGCAGCAGTGCGCCGCGCTATGTCTCGGCGCTGCAAGTGCTCCAAGGCAGCTTGGCGCCAGACAGTCTGCGCGGCAACATTGCCGTGGTCGGCTCATGGGCCAAGGGGCTGGGCGACCGGCATCTGACGCCATCGGGCAAATCTATCTATGGCGTAGCGGTACACGCCACGGTCATTGACAACCTGTTGTCGGGCACCTTCATTGCCCGCCCCTCTTGGGCCAGAGGGGCGGAATGGCTGGCAGTAATCGTGGCCGGGGTGCTGTGTACCTTGCTGCTGGGCCGCCCGGGGTTTGCTTGGTCGGTGTGGGTGGTGCTGTTGGGCACGGTGGGGCTGTATACCGGCGCGCGCCAATTGCTGGTGCAAGCGGGACTGCACCTGTCACCTTTATTGCCCATCGCCGCCTTGGTGCTGATCTCCAGCGTCTTGAGCCTGCTCAAGTACGGCTTTGAAGCGCGCAAACTCTTGCTGCGCACGCAAGAATTGTCCGAAGCCCAAGACGGCATCATCACCAGCTTTTCAGCGCTGTCGGAGGCGCGCGACAAAGAAACCGGCGGCCACATTCTGCGCACCCGCCGCTACGTCGAAATACTGGCCGAGCAACTGTCCACCACCCCGGCCTACGCCTATTTAACCGCCTCAGACATTGAGCTGCTGGGCAAATCAGCGCCGCTGCACGACATTGGCAAAGTCGGCATCCCCGACAGCATTTTGCAAAAGCCCGGCAAATTGACTGCCGAGGAATACACCATCATGAAAAACCACCCGCTGATTGGCGCGCAGGCCTTGGCCAAAGTCATCGCGGGCACGGCGCACACGGGCGAGAAAAGTTTTCTCGACTACGCGCGCCAAATGGTCGAAGCCCACCACGAGCGCTGGGATGGCAGCGGCTATCCGCACCAACTGCGCGGCACAGCGATTCCGCTGGCCGGTCGCTTGATGGCGCTGGCCGACGTGTATGACGCGCTGATCAGCAAGCGCATTTACAAAAGAGGTTTTTCGCACGAAGAGGTGCGCCAAATGCTGATCGAAGAATCGGGCTCGCACTTCGACCCCGATGTGGTCGCCGCGTTTTTAGCGCGCGAAGCGGACTTTTTGCAGATAGCCAAAAAATTTGCCGACCCAGAAGTCGCCCCCAATGGGCTTGTAGGTCAGGTGAGCGCAGCGTAACCCAACATCATTTAGAGCCAAATCGGCCTCTAGCCCTTATGTAGCAAGCGCTTACAGCTATTTATTTAATAGCACATCAACCCAAGCCTTGCGCCGCCATGTAGTGCTGGCGCCACTCCTCAAACGGCAAGCTGTCGGCGGCTTCAATGGTTTTTTGCGCTTCCAGCGACGCGGCCACTTCGGCTGCGCTGCGCGTTTGCTGCGCGCCGCTCCACGCCAGGGCGACCAAGGCATCGCGTGCCAGCGTCGACTGGTGCAGCGTGAAGGCCGAAAAGCTGTTGTTGTGCTGCGCCGCCATCTGCGCCAGCACGCGCGCCGAGGGCGTTTGCGCGGCATCGGCCAAGGTGCTGCGCGCTTGCGCCAGCGCGGCGCTGTAGTCGCTGCTGTGGTGGGTAGCGTCCAGCGCGGCGGCCAAGGGCGCGCACTGGGCCAAGATGTCAGCCGCCCAATCGACCAGCGCCACGCTGCGGCGCTGGCGCAGCAGTTGCAGGCCCGGTTCGCGGCCACGCGCTGCTGTCAGGTGCTGGTTGTGCTTGATTTCGGTGATTTCTGCTGGCGTGTCGGGCGCGCTGTCGGTCAGCAGGCAGTGCAGCAAAAACACATCCAACAAACGCATGGTTTGCGCGGTGATACCCACCGGCACAAACGGGTCTAAATCCATCAAGCGCACTTCGACGTATTCGACGCCGCGCTCGCGCAGCGCGTGCAGCGGACGCTCGCCGGGCTGGATGACGCGCTTGGGGCGGATGGTGCCGTAGAACTCGTTTTCAATTTGCAGCAGGCTGGTGCCCATCTGGTTGTAGTCGCCGCCGGGGTTGCGCACGCCCACGGCCTCGTAGGCCGGGTAGGGCTGCACCAGCGCCTCGTGCAGCGAGTCGGCGTAACCCTCCAAGCTGTTGTAGCTGACGGCCAGCGTGGCCTGCGCATCGCTTTGGTAGCCCAAACTGCCCATGCGCAGCGACGTGGCGTGCGGCAGGTACAAAGCCTGTTCGCTCAGGCGCTGCAGCGCGTGCGGGCGCCCCTGCGCAAAGCACGGCCCCAGCGCCGGCGAGGCGCCAAACAAATACAGCAGCACAAAGGCGTGGCGGCGAAAGTTGCGGATCAGGCCGAAATACTGCTCGCTGGTGACGCCCGGCATCGACCAGTTGTAGTGGATGCCGCAAATGGTTTGCATCCGCCGGCCATAGCGGTGGCCCAGGCCCATGCGGTAGACGCTCTTGGCGCGGCCAATGTTGGAGCTGCCGTAGCGCGCCAGCGGAATCGTCTCGTCGGTGGGCAAGCGGCACGGCATGCTCGACACCCACAGCCGCTCGTCGCCCGGCGCTTGCAGCGTGCGCAGCACAAACTGGTGGACCTCGGTCAGCTCGTCCAAGCAGTCTTGCACGCCGTGGTGGGCGCCGGTGATGAGCTCGATTTGCGACTCGCTGTAATCGGTGGTGATGTGCGGGTGCGTCAGCGTGGCGCCCAGCGCCAGCGGGTGCGGCGTCAGGGCCAAATCGCCGTTGGGCAGCACGCGCAAGCCCTCTTTTTCGATACCGCGCCGTATGCCCGCCAAGCGTTGTGCGGGGTGTGCGTCTATTTTTTCTTGCAAGGTGCTCATGGGGGTCGCCGTTTTTCAATCCGGCGAAACTTATCACGCCGCGCCCCGCCCCGCTTAGAACTGGCTCAAGAACTCGTCTGGGCCGCCAGTGCTTTTTGCAGCTCGGCCATGCCTTGGGCCATGCCGCTGCCGGGCACTTGCTCGCCTTGGCGGTCAGTCACTTGGGCCAAACGCGCGGCCAATTGCTCGGGCACATCGGCACCTGCGCCCAAATACAGCCCTTGCGTCAACGTGATGTGCGCGGCCTCAAAGCTGCCGGCACCGGCGCACAAAATGGTGCGCGTCGGCGCGTCCTCGTGCGCCAACACCAGCAGCGCCGGCACCACGGCGCCCGGCTTCAGGGCGGCCAGCATGGCTTCGGGCAGCACGCCTTCGGTCATGCGCGTGTGCGCCGTGGGGGCCAGCGCGTTGACGCGGATGTTGTGCTTGGCCCCTTCCAGCGCCAAGGTTTGCATCAGCCCGACTTGGGCCAGCTTGGCCGCGCCGTAGTTGCTTTGGCCAAAGTTGCCATACAGCCCGGTCGACGAGGTAGTCATGACGATGCGGCCATATTCCTGCGCCTGCATCTGCGGCCACACCGCTTTGCAGCAGTGCACCGCGCCCATCAAATGCACTTCCAGCACCAGCCGAAAATCGTCCACATCCATCTTGCTGAAACTCTTGTCGCGCAAAATGCCGGCGTTGTTGACCAGTACATCGACCCGGCCCCAAGCGTCTATCGCCTGCTGCACCATGGCCTGCACGGCGACAAAGTCGGTGACCGAGGCGCCATTGGCCAGCGCCTGGCCGCCGGCGGCGCAAATCTCATCGACCACCGCCTGCGCAGCGCCGCCCCCGACGTCGTTGACCAGTACTTTGGCGCCCCGCGCCGCCAGCGCTAGCGCGTGCTCGCGCCCCAAACCGCCGCCGGCCCCGGTCACGATGGCCACCCGGCCTGTGAAATCAATACCCATGCGATGCCACTCCTTTGGTTGATACAAACGGTGCCGAAAACATCGGCGACGAAGTCGGACAAAAATACACCCACTTTGGATGCGCGCCTGCACTCTACGCGACAGCCCAGCGCGGGTTATCCCTGACAGCACTGGACAATCCTGTGGACAAGTTTTGACAAGCGCTGTATGGCGCGTTTAAGTGATTGATACATAAAGGAAACCACTGAGGCGCTTATTTTTTAAGCACACGACAGCGCCGCTGGCTTGGCTTATCCCGCTGCGCACTGGACAATCTTGTGGATAAGTCTGCACAAGTCTTGTATGGCCGCGCTAAGTGCTTGATTTATAAGATCATCCCTCTTGCTGCCTTATTTTTAAGCACATTGACTGTTCCACCGCCGGCGTGCCAAGGCACGGCAACAGCGACGTTAATGCTCTATTATTCATAGCTGCAAGCGCACGTACTACGGGCGTTTGAGGCCATTTTTACCCCTAATTTATGCTCCCCCGCCTTCACAGCAGCGCCGCTGAGCGCAACCGCCAACCCATCTTGCAGCAGCTAGCGCAGCGCCTAGCCGCCAGCGGCCAGGCGCTGGAAATTGCCAGCGGCAGCGGCCAGCACGTGGCCCACTTTGCCGCCGCCCTGCCCGGCTGGACATGGCAGCCCAGCGACGCGCAGCGCCAGCACTGGGACGACATCCAAGCGCTGTGCGCCGCCGCCGGCGTGAGCAACGTGCGCGCGCCGGTGCAAGTGGATGTGCTGCAAACGCCGTGGCCGCAGGGCCAGGCGCCCTTTAGCACGCCGTTTGATCTGATTTATTGCGCCAATATGCTGCACATCGCCCCGTGGGCCTGCTGCGCTGGGCTGATGCAAGGGGCAGCGCGCTACTTGGCGGCGCAGGGCCAGCTCGTCACCTACGGGCCTTACCTAGAAGACGGCGTAGCCACCGCGCCCAGCAACGTGGCTTTTGACGCCAGCCTGCGCCAGCGCAACCCAGCGTGGGGCATTCGCCACCTGAACGACGTCAGCGCCGCCGCTGCCCACGCTGGCCTGCGCCTGTCACAGCGCCATGCCCTGCCAGCCAACAATTTGCTGCTGGTGTTTGAGCGCGGCGCCAGCGCGCCTGCCGCTTGATTTTTTCACTCTCTGTTTTTTCTTTATGACTTCTGCTAATTCGCCGATGTGCGCACCATTTTTTACCGCCCGCACCACCGACGGCCAGCAATGTGACGCTTGGCCCGACCAAACGCTGCTGGTATCACTAGAGCAAGGCGGCATCGACTGGCCCAGCTCGTGCCGCAACGGCACCTGCCGCACCTGCATTGGCCAATTGCACAGCGGCAGCGTGCGCTACGACATCGACTGGCCTGGCCTGTCCGCCCAAGAACACGCCGAGGGCTGCGTCTTGGCGTGCGTGGCCTATCCGCAAAACGATGTGGTGCTAGAAAAGCTGCCCGGCTGAGTTAGAGTGCGCCTCGATATGAATTCAACAACTTTCCATCTGCAACCCCCAGCGGCCCAAGCAGTTGAGCAGGCCGAACTCGAAGCCATCGCAGCCGAATCCATCGGCTGGTTACCGCTGGGCGAAGGCACTTATCTGCACCTTGGCAGCCCGAACGACGAGGCCGCCGTCATCAGCGTTGTCGGCATACCCGACGCCGCCATGGCCGCTGCCAATGTGCTGCTGGTGGGCTGGTGATGGCTGACCCTGTGTCCATCCCCGCCTCCTACCAGGCCGAGCCGGTGGACCCTGCCCTGCTGGAAGGGTGGCTGGGCTGGGCGCTGCCGTTTTTTAGCGCACCGGTGCTGCAAAACCCCCACGTAGATTTGACGCTGCAGTTGGACGTGACGGCGGCGTTTGCCCAGTACCAGCGCGACAAAGCCAGCGCAGCATCTGGCACCCCAGCCGTGTCGTTTTTTGCCTTTTTGGTCTGGCACTTGGCGCAGACTTTGGCGCAGCACCCGTCGTTCAATTTGCGCTGCGTTGACGGGGAGTGGGTGCAGCTGCGCAATCCGCCGATTTTTATTCCGGTGGCCGTGGGCGGCGCAGCGCGGTTTCGCGACTTGGTGCTAGACAACGTCTACCAACAAGACTATCCGACGTTTTTAGCCCACTACCGCCAGCAGCTGGCGCTGGCCCGCTCGCCCGAAGGCGCGCCGCCGAGTGCCAGCAGCGCCTTTTGCCACGCCCACCTGATGGGCAATCTGCCCGATTTGCGCTTTTCTGGCCTGACGCTGCACTGGCGCGCCGACCAGACGCGGGGCCAAAGCAGCTTTTACTTTGGCCAGCGCTACGACCAAGGCGAGCGCACGCTGATTCCGCTGGCGGTGCGCCTGCACCACAGCTGCACCGATCCGTTCGTTTTGAATCAACTGATGGCCGACTTCAACCACCGCTTTACCGTATGACGATTTCTCGCCCTTGGCCTTACCCTTTGCTGCTTCGCCCCGGCGCTTGGCAGCTGCGCGCCGCTTTGGCCAGTGCGCTGGCCGCCGCCGTGTTGGCCCTGCCCTCGGTCGCCCTAGCGCGCGAGGCACTGGCAGCGCCGCCGCCACCGATGGTCTCGGCCCCCTCTGCCGGCCAAGCGCTGGCGGTGCCGGCGCATTTATTTGCGCTGGCGCACCCGGTGGGGCAGCAGCGCCTGCTGCACAGCGACTACAACCAAGCCTATTGGCCGCTGGCGAACTACTTTGAAACCCAGCGCAACCAAGCGTATTGCTCGGTAGCCACGTCGGTGATGGCGCTCAACGCCTTGGGCGTGGCGCGCCCGGCCACGCCGCTGTATCCAGACTTTGGCTTTTTTACGCAGCAAGGTTTTTTTGACGGCATCCACCCACGCGTGGCCAGCGCCGAAGGTGTGGCCAAAGAGGGCATGACGCTGGAGCAACTGGGCGCGGCCTTGGGGCATTTCGCGCTGCGGGTCGAAGTCATCTCTGGCGCAGCGCTGGATGTCCATCAGCTGCGCCAACTGCTCAAGCAGCACCTGCGCCAGTCCGACCGCTTTGTGCTGCTCAACTTCAACCGCCGCTTTATCGGCCAGTTGGGCGGCGGCCATTGGTCGCCCCTAGCGGCCTACCACGAGGCCAGCGACTCGGCCCTGCTGCTGGATGTGGCGCGCTACAAATACCCAGCCGTGTGGGTGCCGCTGGCGCAGTTACTGGCCGCAGCGCAAGACCCCGACAGCGTCAGCGCCAAGGCGCGCGGCTTGCTGGTGGTATCCAAGCCAGCCCCCTAACCCGGCCAAGCCGCACCGCACCACACAGCGCCGCACAGCACAGCGCTTATAAAAAATTGACGCTGCTGGGCCGCCCCGGCAATTGCAATTGCGCCACCGGCGCTGGGCTGCTGGCCAGCCGACGCCCGCGCCGCCACACCCCTAAGCGCGTGGCGCGCAGGCCCATCGCTTCTGCTGGGCTGCGCGCGTGCAGCAGCACAAAGTCGGCATGGGCGCCGGCCACCAAGCCATAGCCTTCAAGGCCCAGCAACTGCGCCGCGTTGACCGTCACCGCGTCAAAGCACTGGCGCATGGCGCTTTGGCTGGTCATTTGCGCCACGTGCAAGCCCATGTGCGCCGCTTCCAACATATCGGCGCTGCCGCCGCTGTACCACGGGTCGCGCACGCAATCGTGGCCAAAAGCCACTGTCAGGCCGGCGGCCATCAGCTCGGGCACGCGCGTCATGCCGCGGCGCTTGGGGTAGCTGTCGTGGCGCCCTTGCAGGGTGATGTTGATCAGCGGATTGGCCACCACGCCCAGTTGCGCCTCTTGCATCAGCCCGATCAGCTTGCTGACATAGTAGTTGTCCATGCTGTGCATCGACGTCAAATGCGAGCCGGTCACGCGCCCGTGCAGGCCTAGGCGCTGGGTTTCATAGGCCAGCGTTTCGACGTGGCGCGAGTGCGGGTCGTCGCTTTCGTCGCAGTGCATATCGACGCGCTTGCCCTGCGCGGCGGCCAGCTCGCACAAGAGGCGGATGCTCTCGCAGCCTTGGGCGGCAGTGCGCTCAAAGTGCGGAATGCCGCCAACCACGTCCACCCCCAGCGCCAGCGCGCGCTTGAGGTTGTCCAAGCCGCCCGGCGCGCGCAGCAGGCCGTCTTGCGGAAAGGCCACCAGCTGCAAATCAAGGTAGGGCGCGACGCGCCGCTTGACGTCCAGCAGCGCGTGGACTGGCAGCAAGCTGGCGCTGCTGGTATCGACGTGCGAGCGAATCGCCAACAGCCCGCGCGCCACCGCCCAGTCGCAATAGGCCAAGGCGCGCTCGACGATGGCGTCGTGCGTCAGCTGCGGCTTGAGCTCGCCCCACACGGCAATGCCTTCCAGCAGCGTGCCACTGTTGTTGACCCGTGGCTGGCCGTAGCTCAGCGCCGAGTCCAAATGAAAATGCGCATCGACCAACGGCGCACTCAGCAACAGGCCGCCCGCATCGAACGTCTCGTGCGCCGGCGCGCTCAGTCCTTGCGTCACTTCGGTGATGCGCCCGCCTTGCACGGCCACCGACATATTTTGGCGGCCATCGGCCAGCGTGGCGTTTTGGATTAACAGCTCAAGCATGGGCAGCGGCCTCGGGTGGCAGCAACTCCAGCACCCGCTCGGGCGGTCGGCACAGCAAAGCGCCGCGCGGTGTGACGACGATGGGGCGGTTCAGCAGCACCGGGTGCAGTAGCACGGCGTCGAGCAACTGCGCCTCGGTGCAGGCC
>JAGNSH010000147.1 GCA_017988165.1 Giesbergeria sp.
GGGTTCAAGCCCGGAGCTTGCCGCGCCATTGGTCAATTTTTTGAAAAAACTGGAACTTATCACCTGAATCAGCTGATTTTTGCTGTTTTTTTACGCAGTTTTTATATAAATTTAATATCTAACAAACAATTTGTTTAGTATTGACTTGCTATTTAAAGCCCTTTTAGAATTCGCCAGCCCTACATAACCGGCTAGTACAAACCCTTAACCGCCGCCGAATCCGGCCTAATCAATTCGATGTTTGCCAGCGCCAAGAGCGCACCGCACGAAGTTGATGGCGTACCCATCCAGGCGATATGTTGTGAGCAAAGCGACCTCCCATTTGAGGTGCTTGTCGGCTCAGTCTCTCGCCACAGAAAAGGAAGCTATGACAGCCCCTACAACAACAACTTCTGGTTTACGCACCTTTGTGGGTGACGTCACCACTGGTTTTCTTCAGATCATGCACAACGGCTTTGCTCTGCTAGGTCTGGCCGTGGCGTTCGTCGCCATCGCCCTGATCGCGCGCCCCAATCTGCGCCAAAGCGGCGAAGAGCAGCTGATGGGCTGGTTGCAAGCGCGGCAAGAGCAAGTAGCCGTGCTGGTCGAAGTTGCCCCGCCCGAGCCAGAGCCAAGCGAGCGCACCATGGCGGTCAACCCCAAGAGCCTGCCCAAAGAGCAAGCCACGGTGGCTTATTGGCTTAGCAAAAAATACCGCGTCGCCCCCGAGCCGCTTGGCCTGCTGGTGGCAGAGGCCTATGCCACTGGCGCACGCGTCAAACTCGACCCGACGCTGATCTTGGCGGTGATGGCGATTGAATCCAAATTCAACCCGTTTGCGCAAAGCCCCGTCGGCGCGCAAGGCCTGATGCAAGTCATGACGCGCGTACACACCGATAAATATGAGCGCGTCGGTGGCAAGCTGGCAGCGTTTGATCCGGTGACCAACCTGCGCGTTGGTGTCAAAGTGCTGCAAGAGTGCATTGCCCGCGCTGGCTCGATCGAAGGCGGCCTGCGCTACTACGTCGGCGCGGCCAACATGACCAGCGACGGCGGCTATGCCGCCAAAGTGCTGGCCGAGCACTCGCAACTGCGCCAAGTAGCCAATGGCCGTCGTGTCGCACCCGCCCGTGCGCCCACGCCACGCCCGGTGCTGACCAACACCAGTGCTGAAATCAATGCCAACACCAACAACACCACCAGCACCGTGGCTGACAGCGCTATCGCTCCTGCCGCTGCGCCAGCGGCAGTAAAAACTGCCCCCGCCGCAGCGATTCCCACCACCGTCGCTGACGAAAAAGTCGCCCTGCTCTCGCAGATTTAAACCCCGTCCCCGCACTGCCCACGGTAAAGCACACTCAGCTACACTCTTGCCGGTACGCGACTGGCGATAGGCGCTGCGCCCTGCGATAGGGCGATCAGCGCTGACGTGGATACCCCCAGCGGCCTGTTTTTAGGCTGCTACACAACCACTAGGAAGCGTGCCGCTGGCGGTGCTTATGGGCGCTGACAGTGATTCAGCCGTTCGCCTGGGCAGCCCTTGCTTCAAGGGACTCCAACTCACAGGACTGCCATACACCATGTA
The DNA here is from genome assembly GCA_017988165.1 of Giesbergeria sp. Taxonomy (GTDB): domain Bacteria; phylum Pseudomonadota; class Gammaproteobacteria; order Burkholderiales; family Burkholderiaceae_C; genus Simplicispira. Next base: position 1,565 of record JAGNSH010000147.1, read on the forward strand.
CCCACGCAATCTGCTTGTCGAGCAATTCGACCCCGAAATCTTCGCCGCCATCCAATCGGAAAACGCGCGCCAAGAGCACCACATTGAACTCATCGCCAGCGAAAACTACGCCTCTCCCGCCGTGATGTGGGCGCAAGGCTCGCAGCTGACCAACAAGTACGCCGAAGGCTACCCGGGCCGGCGCTACTACGGTGGCTGCGAATTTGTCGATGTGGCCGAGCAACTGGCGATTGACCGCGTCAAGCAAATTTTTGGCGCTGATTGCGCCAACGTGCAGCCCCATTGCGGTGCCTCGGCCAACCAAGCGGTGTTTTTGGCCTTCTTGAAGCCCGGCGACACCATCATGGGCATGAGCTTGGCCGAAGGCGGCCACCTGACCCACGGCATGCCGCTGAACATGTCGGGCAAATGGTTCAACGTGGTCTCTTACGGCCTCGACGCCAACGAGGCCATCGACTACGACGCGATGGAGCGCAAGGCACACGAAAGCAAGCCCAAGCTGATCATTGCCGGCGCCTCGGCCTACAGCCTGCACATCGACTTCGCCCGCTTTGCCAAAGTGGCCAAAGACGTCGGTGCGATCTTCATGGTGGATATGGCGCACTACGCCGGCCTGATTGCCGCTGGCGTCTACCCCAACCCGGTGCCGCACGCCGACGTCGTCACCTCGACCACACACAAGAGCCTGCGCGGCCCACGCGGCGGCATCATCTTGATGAAGGCCGAGCACGAAAAAGCCATCAACAGCGCCGTCTTCCCCGGCCTGCAAGGCGGCCCGCTGATGCACGTCATTGCGGCCAAGGCGGTGGCCTTTAAAGAAGCGCTGCAGCCCGAGTTCAAGGTCTACCAGCAGCAAGTGCTGAAAAACGCCCAAGTGGTGGCGCAAACCCTGACCGAGCGCGGCCTGCGCATCGTCAGCGGCGGCACCGAAAGCCACGTCATGCTGGTCGATTTGCGCGCCAAGGGCATCACCGGCAAAGAGGCTGAAGCCGTGCTGGGCGCTGCCCACATGACCATCAACAAAAACGCCATCCCCAACGACCCGGAAAAGCCGATGGTCACCAGCGGCATCCGCGTCGGCACGCCGGCGATGACGACGCGCGGCTTCAAGGACGAAGAGGCGCGCATCACCGCCAACTTGCTGGCCGACGTGCTGGACAACCCGCGCGACGAAGCCCACATTGCCGCCGTGCGCGCCAAAGTCAATGCGCTGACCGCTCGCTTTCCGGTTTACGGCTAAAGCCTGCCAGCCATGAAGTGCCCCTTCTGCAGCCACCCAGAAACGCAAGTCGTTGAAACCCGGGTGTCTGAAGACGGGGCGTTCATCCGCCGGCGCCGCCAGTGCGGTGCCTGTGAAAAGCGCTTTACCACCTACGAGCGCCCCGAGGTCAACTTTCCGGTGGTTGTCAAAAAAGACGGTCGCCGCACCGACTACGCGCGCGCCAAGCTGCTCGGTTCGCTGCGGATTGCGCTGCGCAAACGCCCCGTGAGCACCGCCCAAATCGACACCGCGATTGAGCGGATTGAAGAAGCGCTGCTCAACTTAGGCCAGCGCGAAATCGCCTCCAGCCGCATCGGCGAGTGGGTGATGCAGGAGCTGAAAAAGCTCGACACCATCGCCTATATCCGCTTTGCCAGCGTCTACCGCAGCTTCCAAGACATTGACGAGTTCAAAACGCTGGTCGATGAAGTGCGGCGCTAAAGTGTCAAAACGCATCCAAACGCCGCGAAAGCACACAAAAAAACCGCCCAATGGCGGTTTTTTTGCTTTCAATAACAGTGTTTTAGGCCTCTAGCCCAATAGATACGTGCGGTAGTAGCTATCATTTTTACTTGATTACCACTTTGGTGATGCGCTGCGTCGCTGGCACCGCCACCGGGCTGGCATTGCGGAAATAGGCTTCCAGCATATCCACATCCTGATCGCCGCCCAGCATGTCGCGCCCCTCGGCGAACGTGCGGTAGTCGCTGCCGCCGGTGGCTAAAAAGCTGCTGATGGCAACGCGGTAATCACGCGCATCTTGCAGCGCCTCGCCATGCAAAGTGATGGCACTGACACGGGCACCCACCGGCTGCGACAGGTCGTAGCGGTAGCCAAAGCCGCTCGACACCGACAGCACCCGCGTGCGCTCTGCCGGTTGAACAGGGAATTCAAACTGCAACTCCAGCAGCTGGCGAATTTGCGCCCCAGTGTAGGTCTTGACCACCACGTTGTTACCAAACGGCTGCACGGCAAACAACTGGCCGTAGCGCACCAAGCCTTGTTCGTCCGGCGCCAAATCGGCGCGGATGCCGCCCGCGTGCATGAACGACAACTGCGCGCCACCGGTTTCGGGTGCGCGCGTGGCGTGCAGCTGCGCATCGGCAATCAGGTTGCCCAGCGCGCTTTCGCCCGAAGCCGCCTCGCGGCGCGTGGCAATGCCGTCCATTTGGCCGGCGGGCTTGTTGGCCAACGGTGCCACGGCGGCTTGGTACGGTGCCAGCAGCGCTTGCACTTGGGGATCGGCGGCAAACGCCGGGTACAGCGCACTGGGCAGCACTTGGGTGGCACCGCTGGTGTAGCCAGCGTTTTGCACCACGACGTTGCGGGCGCTTTTGTGAACGAGGCGGCGCGTGCCAGTGTCAAAGCGCAGCGCAATGTCGGTCAGCAGCGTGCCGTACTGGCCGGCGCTGGTCAGCAAAAACGGCCGCTGCGGGTTCACCTTGGCGTAGTCGCAGATATAAGCTTGGTGCGTGTGGCCAGAAATCACCACGTCGATGCTGGGATCGAGGCGCTCCAAAATCGGCACGATGTCGCCGCTCAGGCCGGCGCAGTTGGTTTCCAACACGCCCGCCGTGGTGCTGCCGCCTTCGTGCAGCGCCAGCACGACGATGTCGGCACCGTCGGCACGCAGTTTTTGGGCTTGGGCGTTGGCGGTATCGGCCTCGTCGGCAAAGCGCAGGCCGGCCACACCCGCCGGTGCCACCATGCTAGGCGTGCCGGCCAGCGTCATGCCGATAAAGCCAACGGTGACGCTCACGCCGCCTTGGGTAAAGCGCTTAGTGCCGGTGGCCGCCAACAGAGGTTTTCCATCCTCGCGCTGCACGTTGGCCGCCAAAAAGCCAAAGCGCGCGCCGGTAAACGGCTGGCTGACTTGGCACGGTGCGCGCGCGGTGAATTGCTCGCAGCCGCCATGCTGCAAGCGCAGCAGCTCGCGCCAGCCCCGGTCAAATTCGTGGTTGCCGACGGCGTTGAAGTCGATGGCGATGTGGTTCATTACCTCGACCGTCGGCTCGTCCAAAAACAGCGACGACACCATCGGCGACGCGCTGACCAAATCGCCCGCTGACACCACCGCATGGTGTGGTGTGCGCGCCTTGAGTGCGGTAATCGCGCTGGCCATGTAGGCCACGCCGCCGGCAGGCAAAGCCGTGCTGCTGCCGCTGGCGTTCGTCACGCGGATGGATTGCTTGGGCGGCTCTAGGTTGCCGTGGAAATCGTTAAAGCCAATCAGCGCAATGTCGATGACCGGCGGCGCGCTGCTGGTGCCCGTGCCGCCGCAGCCGGCCAGCGCCAGCGCCAGCGCCAAAACGCCCGCCGTGCCTGCAGTACCCACCCAACCGGCGCGGCGCGGCAGCGCGCTCACGGCAAAACGGCAGCAATGGGTGCCAGCACTTGGCCAACGTCGGCGCACTGGGCGCGTTGGCGCAGCGCGTGCTCCATCAACACCAGCGCCAGCAGCGCTTCGGCAATCGGTGCGGCGCGGATGCCGACGCACGGGTCGTGGCGGCCTT
>JAGNSH010000146.1 GCA_017988165.1 Giesbergeria sp.
GCCTCAAGGTCGGCGAAACGCCACCTGCTGGGCTGACCAGTATTTGCCATCCAAGCGATCTAGCCGCACGGTGCCGCCGCTGGAGGGGGCGTGGACAAAGCGGCCTTCACCGACATAAATGCCGGCGTGGTGGGGCGTGCGGCCACGGCCAAACACTACCAAGTCGCCGGTGCGCAGGCTTTCGCGGGCAATCGACTGGCCCCATTGGTCCAGCTGGGCTACGGTGCGCGGCGGCGCGCGGCCAGCACGGTTTTGGTAGACGTAGCCAATCAGGCCGCTGCAGTCAAAACCGCTCTCGGGGGTGTTGCCGCCGTAGCGGTAGGGCGTGCCCACCAAGCCCATGGCGTGAATGGCAATGTCGCTGGACTGATCGACCGAGAGCCGAGGCGCGGCCGGGCGCGCCGGCGCAGTCGGGTATTTGGACGGTGACGGGGGAGCGGTGCTACAGCCCACCAGCAGCATTGCCGTGGTCAGCACCAAGCCATGGAGTGCGTGCATGGGCGCAAGGGTAGCGCAAGCTGGCTGGCCTGCAAATATTCAGCGCGCGTAGATCAGCATTCGGCCTTTGTAGAGCAGCACGCCGGGGCTGGCCGGGGTGTGCAGGCGCTCTTCTTGCAGCGCAAAGCCGTGCTGCGCCATGCAGCGGGTGAAGGCGTTGCGGTTGCCCCGGTCGGGGTCAACCATCCACACCTGCGCCGCTGGGGCGCTGTGCAGCGCAATAAAACGTGCCAGTGCGCCGTCGGCATCGCGCTCGTACAGCAAGTCGCTGCCCAGCACCAAATCAAACAGCCCTTGCACTGCCTGGCTGTCGCTGTCAGCCACCGCCGCGCCCCATTGGCCGTGGCGGTATTTCATCGGCGCGAGGGCGTTGAGGCGCAGGTTTTCGCGCAAAAAAGCCGCAGCCAGCGGGTGGCAGTCGCTGGCGGTGACGTCGGCGCCGCGCCGGTGGCCAACCAAGCTGGCCAGCGCCAGGCCGCAGCCAATTTCTAAGATGCGCTCGCCCGGCGTGACCGGACGCTGCGCCAAGCGCGCCGCCATGTGCGCGCCCGACGGCCATAGCAGGCCAAACAGTGGCCAGCTGGCCGAGGAAATGCCCAAGCGCTCGGCTGCGCCGAGTGGGTCGCTGTACTGCTGGCGATCGAGCAGCGAGCGAATGTGCAGGTTGTCTACGCCAACGACGGCAATGCTTTCGTGTTTCAGCAAATAGCCGGGCATCAGGGCTGATGCGGCGTGCCGTCTAGGCGCGCTGTCCAGTCTTCCACCACGCCGCCGCGCGCCAGTCGGCCTTCGACCAAGCGGCGCCACGATGGCGTCAGCGGCAGCGCGGCCAGCGCCGTCAGCACGGCGGCATCAAACGGCTGCTGGTACAGCACTGCCATCACCCGCGCCAGCGGCCACTGCGGCCACGGGCGCGCCACCAGCGTGATGGCGTCGCCCGCTTGCAGCGCACCAGCCTCTAGCACGCGGTAGTACCAACCGGTGCGTCCGCTGTGCTGTACGCGCCGCGCCATGTCGGCTACGCCAAAGCGGTCGTTCAACTTCCAACACGGCTGGCGGCTTTGCGAGACTTCTAGCAGCACGCTGCCGATACGCACTTGGTCGCCTAGGCACAGGTCTTTTTCTGTCACGCCGCTGCTGGCCAGGTTTTCGCCAAAAGCACCGGGCGCGTCCAACACCGGCAATGGCCCCAGCTCGCTTTGCCACGCGGGGTAATGTTCTTGTGCGTAGTGGTGGACGGCTTTGTCCGGCCCGCCGTGTACGCGCAAGTCGCCTTGCTCGTCACCGTGCAGGCCCAGCGCGGCGACTGCCACGGGCCCAGTGGCGGCAGACTTGGCAATCGCGCTGCGTGAGCCGGGGCGTGTGAACGCCACGGCGGGCCCGCGCAGCACGGCCAGCACTTGGCCTAGGTGAGAGGGGGTCATTCAAGCGCCTTTTATGAAGACGAAGGGTTGGTGGGCACGGCGCTGCGCGGGTGCTCTAAAAAGAAGCGCAGCATTTCCTGCGTCGCATTGACGCCGCGCGGGTCAGTTTGGCTCACTTTGGCGCTGCCGCCCGACCACGCATGGCCGGCGTTGTGCAGCACCCAGTATTCGACCAACACCGGCGCGCTGGCCTTGGCGCGGTACAGATGGCGCGTAAAACGCTGGCCAGCGGCTGACTGGCCGGACTGCGTCTCTTGCACCGCCGCGCCCTTGTCGCCCAGTGCCGCTTGCAGCGCGGCATCCACCAATTGCTCGCCATTTTTGGCACTGACGGTGGTGTCGGCGTCGCCATGAAAAACAATCAGCGCGGGATGCAAGGCACTGCTGGAATGCGTCGCCGCACGGGCAGAAGGGCTGCTGGGGCCCAGTTTGGCGCCGTTGTTCATGGCCGACAGCGCCGCCATCATGTTGTCGGCGGCACCCGCTTGCAGACCCGAATGCACGCCCAAAGCAGCAAACATTTCTGGGTATTCGCGCCCCAACAAAGCCACCATCGCGCCCCCAGCGGAAATGCCGGCGGCATACACGCGCTGCGCGTCCACCGAGTGGCGCGCCATCACGTCGCGCACCATGGCCACCATCAAGCCCAACTCGCCTTGGCCACGGTGCTGGTTGCTGGACTCAAACCAGTTCCAGCAACCGCCGGGATTGGCGTTGCGCGCTTGCGCCGGGTACAGCACCAAGGCATTGGCGGCGGCCGCTGCTTGGTTCATGCCGGTGGCGGCGGCAAAGTCGTCGGCATCTTGCGAGCAGCCGTGCAGCATCAACACCAGCGGCATCGGCGTGCCCGCTGCGGCGCCCGGCGGCACATACAGCAGGTAGTGGTGTTGCGCGCCATCGTGGGCCAGGGTGACGCGCTCAAAACTGCCCGGCGCCTCGGTCTCTGGCGCGGACGCGGCGGCATCGGCGCTACGGTCTTGCGCCGAGCCAAGTCCGGTGAGTCCAGTGAGCCCGGTCAGTCCGGCCAAGCCGGTCAGCGCCGTCAGCGTGTTGCGATCGGGCAGCAAAGCGTCCAGCACCTCGGTGCTGACATGGGTGTGCGTGGGCACGTCAGACAAAGGGCCCATCAGCGCGCGCTGCATAGCCTCGGTAGCGCCCATCAGGTGGCCGCCATACATCATCTGGGTAGCCTCATCCAGCATATGGGTGAAGTGGGTGTTCCAGTCCATCAAAAGTCCTTGTGGGATTGTGCAAGCGTGTGTGCTTTGTGGCCGCAGCCAGCCCATCCACCAAGCCCCAGATCAACGGGGCCCAAGTGGACGGGTGATTTTTTCAGATTTTGGCGCTTTACTGTGTGCCCTGGCGCAGGGGTGGACATTGCCTATAAAAGGCGCCTTTGGCGCCCGTGGGGATGCGGTAGCAGCTGCCTCAAAGACGGCTGGCAAAAAAAAAGAGCCCGAAGGCTCTTGTCAAAACTGGAGCTGCTCACTATCAAAAAAATAGCTTGTAGCGCTTATCTATCAAGGTAGAGCGGCCATTCTGGCACAGATTACGCAAAGCCGTTGCGAAGCGTTGCAAATCCGACGGCGTACCACCGCATTGACGCACCTCTGCATCACTGCGCCAAGGGCCCCAGCAGCACCGCGCTGGCTTGCGCCGTGTCCAGCACCTGTAGCGTGCAGTTGTGCCGCGCCGTCAACGGCCCGCCGCCGGGCACTAAATCAGCCCCCTCGTAGCCCATGGCTTTGAACTTCCAACACCCACCAATCCACTTGAACTGCCCAACCGGCTCGCCACTGGCCAGCCGCACGGCGACTGCGCCTTCGTTCAGGGGGTGCAGGCTCAGACTAGGCAAGCGCTCGGCTTCTACTTGCCGCGCCAGCGCCACGGCATCACGCAAATTCAGCAGCAACATGGCCTGGCCACCGACATAGCCGGCCAAGGCGGCCATGGCACGCTGCTCAATCGCATCAGCACTGGTCAAGCCCAAGCGCACCAGCGCGGCAATGTCTTCTTTGTCGTTGTCGGCAAACCGGGCAATCTTGCTGACCGCCAGATCCAGCGGCGAAAGCACGTAGAGTTTTATCTGCTCCATGCCCCAATCCAAGGCAATAGCGTCATCCAAATAATCTTCGTGCATCAACGCAAAAGTGGAGTTGTAGTTGGTGTCGAAATAGACTGATTCGTGCGTGCCATCTTCCAGCGTCACATCGACCACCAAGTCGCTGGGGATAAAAATTCGACTGCCAAATTCGGCATCCACATCCGTCGTCACGCGCTGGGCGGTGTAAAGGTGGACTGCCATGCCACCGGCCAAAAATACGTTGATATTTTTGTGCAACGCCAGTCGCTCTTGCAATTGCTGAAATAACTGACGCAGACCTTGCGCCAGCGCCGTGTGCGTATGAAATTTTTGCGGCTTAGACGGAAAATTTGTCATGCGCCCGCCCTCAAGACAGCCGGCGCGTCAACATATCGCGCAGGCGTGGCAAACCCAGAACCCAACCATGGCCAATCACTGCACCAGGCACCAGCTTGTCGTCTGGGTGGTGCGCAAAGTACTGCTCACTCGCCGCCATCAAGCGATGGGATTCGGACGGAAACTGCGACTGCACGACAATGGCGGCGAGTCGAAAAACATTCGCTTCGCGCTGATCTTGGGCTGTGGGCGCGCCGCCTTGAGCAACGGCGGCGCACCGGCCGAGCAGGACAGACTCAAGCTCTCGGGCAGTCATACGGCACTCCTTTATTGGCTACGCACTGTGGCAGTTTTTATCCAGCTAGCTTAAGGCTGCGCGCCGCAGGCAGTGCGCGGGCTAAAGGTCTTTTTGTTCCTCAAAACCACCCGCGCCCGCCGTTTAGCGGTGGTAAGCCGTTTCGCCATGCGCGGTGACGTCCAAACCTTGGCGCTCGTCGTCCGGCGACACGCGCAGACCCACCAGCTTATCGGCCAGCTTATAGGCGATGAACGACACCAGCGCCGACCACACCACGGTCAGCAGCACGCTTTGGGTCTGAATCCACAGCTGCGCGCCGATGGCAAAGCTGTCGGGGGTGATGCCGCCGGTGCCGCCCAAAGCCGGGGCAGCAAACACGCCAGTCAGCAGCGCACCCACCATGCCGCCCACGCCATGCACGCCAAACACATCAAAGGCGTCGTCTGCGCCGAGCCATTTTTTCAGGCCGCCCACGCCCCACAAACACACCGGCCCAGCGACCAAGCCGATAGCGATGGCGCCCATCGGGCCGACAAAGCCCGCCGCTGGCGTCACCGCCACCAAGCCAGCCACAGCGCCCGAAACAGCGCCCAGCATGGACGCTTTGCCCTTGCCTTGGTGCAGCGCCTCGCCCGCCAACCACGACAGCGTGGCAGCGCCGGTGGCCAGCAAGGTGTTGATAAACGCCAAGCCAGCCAC
>JAGNSH010000001.1 GCA_017988165.1 Giesbergeria sp.
GGTTTCTATCGTGCTTGTAAAGCAAGATATAAAGGGTGCCCTGCGTGGTGGCGCTGGCATTCGCCGCACTACCCCAGATGCGGCTGCGCTTGCTGCACTGTGCAATCGGCTGAACAAACAAGGATGACAGATGAATTTAAGAACCCTTTTTTTGCTGCTCATCGTTGCCGCAATTGCTGCGCTGGCGGTGTTGAATTGGGGCGAGTTGACGGCGCCGTCGTTGATGTCGCTGGGTGTGGTGTCGATTGAGGCGCCTTTGGGCCTGATCATGCTGGGGCTGACGGCGTTATTGGGCGTTTTCTTTATCGCTTACGTGCTGTCGCTGCAAGGCTCGGTGCTGCTCGATACGCGCCGCCACAGCAAAGAGATGACGGCGCAGCGCGAATTGGCCGACAAGGCTGAAGCCTCGCGTTTTACGGAGTTGCGGGCATTTTTGGAGACGCAGCACCAGCAGGTGCAGAGCCAATTGATAGCGCGCTTGGATACGCTCGAAGCGCGCTTGGCGGCGCGGGCGCAAGAGTCGGACAACAGCACCGCCGCTTATGTCGGCCAGCTGGAGCAGCAACTGCGCATCCAGCTTGATAAAAACTAAAGCCCCAATAAATTCGGCCGCCTCGCACAGTGTGTGAGGCGGCCGTAGCTAGCAAAGGTGCGCCAGTGGCGCGCCTGAGAGCGCGCTGAATTACTTCAGCGTCATGATCCAAGCGACCAATTTCTTGGCATCGGCTTCGCTGACTTGGGTGTTTGCTGGCATCGGCACTGCGCCCCAAACGCCCTTACTGCCCTTCATCACGTGGGTGACCAAAGTGGCTTCGGCGTCTTTTTGGCCAGCATATTTGGCGGCAACTTCTTTGTAAGAAGGGCCGACCAATTTTTTGTCTACCGAGTGGCAGGCCATGCAATTTTTGGCTTTTGCCAAGGCCAAATCAGCCATGGCGGGAGCCGCGACAGTCAGGGTCAGGGCTAAGGTAATGAGGGCGCGTTTCATCGTAGTCTTTCTAGGGTTGGGTTACATTGTTATCAACAAGATTCTAATGAACTTGGTTGACAAGATAAATGGTATTAGCTAGGCGTTAAGGGGGTACTTTCATGTATTTACTGGGCATTGGCATCGTTCTGGTGCTTTTGAAGTATCTAGAAATCGGCCCGATTGCCGCGTGGTCGTGGTGGTGGGTTTTGGCGCCGTTTGCGTTGACTGCGCTGTGGTGGGCTTGGGCCGATGCCAGCGGCTACAGCAAGCGACGCATCATGGACAAGATGGATCGGCGCAAGCAAGAGCGCCTCGATAAGCAAAAAAGCGCGTTGGGCTTAGGCGTGCAAAAAAAGCGTTGAAGAAGTAGTTGATACAGACCAATGGGCGCTAATCGGTGCTATGGGTGCTAAATTGGCGCCCTTTCAGTCACCTTTATCAGACATCACCATGCCCATTTACCGCTCTAAAACCTCTACTGCTGGTCGCAACATGGCCGGTGCGCGCTCTTTGTGGCGTGCCACTGGCATGAAGGACGACGACTTCAGCAAACCCATCATTGCGGTGGTCAACTCGTTCACGCAGTTTGTGCCGGGCCACGTTCACCTGAAAGACATGGGCCAGCTGGTGGCGCGTGAGATTGAAGCGGCCGGCGGCGTCGCCAAAGAGTTCAACACCATTGCCGTGGACGACGGCATTGCCATGGGCCACGACGGTATGTTGTATTCGCTGCCCAGCCGCGACATCATTGCCGACTCGGTCGAATACATGGTCAACGCCCACTGCGCCGACGCCATGGTCTGCATCTCCAACTGCGACAAAATCACGCCGGGTATGTTGATGGCCGCTATGCGCCTGAACATTCCGGTGGTGTTCGTCTCGGGCGGGCCGATGGAGGCGGGCAAGGTCAAGCTGGCCGACCCCGGCACCCACGCCATGACCTTTAAAAAGCTCGATTTGATCGACGCCATGGTGATGGCGGCTGATGACGCCGTCAGCGACGCCGACTTGGCCGAAATTGAGCGCTCGGCCTGCCCGACCTGCGGTTCATGCTCGGGTATGTTCACCGCCAACTCGATGAACTGCCTGACCGAAGCGCTGGGCCTGTCGCTGCCGGGCAACGGCACCGTGGTGGCGACGCACGCTGACCGCGAGCAATTGTTCAAGCGCGCTGGGCGGGTGGCGGTGGATTTGTGCAAGCGCTACTACGAGCAAGACGACACCAGCGTGCTGCCGCGCTCGATAGGCTTTAAGGCGCTTGAGAACGCTATGACGCTGGACATTGCGATGGGCGGCTCCACCAATACCATCTTGCACATCTTGGCGATTGCCCAAGAGGCCGAGATCGAGTTCACCATGGCCGACATTGACCGCCTCTCGCGCAGCGTGCCGCAGCTGTGCAAAGTCGCGCCCAACACCGACAAATACCACATCGAAGACGTGCACCGCGCCGGCGGCATCATGGGCATCTTGGGCGAGCTGGACCGCGCCGGCAAGCTGCACACCGACACGCCGACGGTGTACGGCAAGACCATGAAGGACGCGCTGGACGAGTGGGATGTGGCCCGTAACCCGTCCGAAGCGGTCAAAACTTTCTATATGGCGGCGCCGGGTGGCGTGCCCACGCAGGTGGCTTTCAGCCAAAGCGAGCGCTGGCCGAGTCTGGACGTAGACCGCAAAGACGGCTGCATTCGCGCTTACGAGCACGCTTTCTCCAAAGAAGGCGGTTTGGCGGTGCTGACCGGCAACATCGCCCTGAACGGCTGTGTCGTCAAAACCGCCGGCGTCGATGACGAGCTGCTGGTGTTTGAAGGCCCGGCGCACGTGGTTGAGTCGCAGGACGAAGCCGTCGCCAACATCTTGGATGACAAGGTCAAGGCCGGCGACGTGGTCATCGTGCGCTACGAAGGCCCCAAGGGCGGCCCCGGGATGCAAGAAATGCTCTACCCGACCAGCTACATCAAATCCAAGGGCCTAGGCAAAGCCTGCGCGTTGCTGACCGATGGGCGCTTTTCGGGCGGCACCTCGGGCCTGTCGATTGGCCACGCCTCGCCCGAAGCGGCGGCTGGCGGCGCGATTGGCTTGGTGCGCATGGGCGACCGCATTCGCATCGACATCCCGAGCCGCAGCATCAACGTGCTGCTGTCCGACGAGGAGCTGGCCAAGCGCCGCGCCGAGCAAGACGCCAAAGGCTGGAAGCCCGCCCAGCCGCGTCCGCGCAAAGTCTCTAGCGCGCTCAAGGCGTACGCCAAGCTGGTGATGTCGGCCGACAAGGGCGCAGTGCGCGACGTCTCGCTGTTGGACGATTGAGCGCAATTACTACTTAATTGATAGCTGTAACCGCACGCTGCATAAGCGCTAGAGGCCGATTTCTATCATTTTTTACCGATAGCCATCGGCCTTGGCGGGCACAATAGCGCCCACTATGCTGATTTATCCCCACATCAATCCCGTCGCCTTGCAAATTGGCCCGCTGGCCATCCACTGGTACGGCCTGACTTATTTGGCAGCTTTTGGGCTGTTTATGTTTTTGGGTACGCGGCGCCTGCGCCACCCGCCGTTTGCCGCCATCCAAGGGCCGGGCGCGTGGACGCGCCGCGATGTGGAAGACATTTTGTTTTTGGGCGTGATGGGCGTGGTCATTGGCGGGCGGCTGGGTTACTGCTTGTTTTACAAGCCCGGTTACTACGCCACGCATCCGCTGGAGATTTTTGCCATCTGGCAAGGCGGCATGAGTTTTCATGGTGGCCTGCTGGGTGTGATTGCGTCCATGCTGTGGTTTGCACGTTCGCGCCAACGGCCTTTGCTACAGGTGGCTGATTTTGTTGCGCCCTGTGTGCCGACGGGTTTGGCGGCGGGGCGGGTCGGCAACTTCATCAATGGTGAGCTGTGGGGGCGCTTTTCCAGCCCCGATGTGCCGTGGGGCATGGTGTTTCCACACAGCGGCTCGATGCTGGCGCGCCATCCGTCGCAGGTGTACCAATTTTTGCTGGAAGGGCTGCTGCTGTTTGTGCTGCTGTGGCTGTACGCACGCAAAGAGCGCAAGCAAGGCCAAGTCGCCGCCATGTTTTTGTTGGGTTATGGCGTGTTTCGCTTCATCGCCGAATTTTTCCGCGAGCCAGACAGCTTTTTGGGGCTGCTGCCGCTGGGCATGAGCATGGGCCAGTGGCTGTGCCTGCCAATGATTGGCGCCGGTGTGGCGCTGTGGCTGTGGGCGCAGCGCCAGCCCGTTCGTTGATTTTTTATTTCCACAGAAAGAAGGCCCGTCCCATGACAAAAACCCCTGAGTGGATTGCCCGCAGCGTGTCGCGTCTGCGCGCTGCATCGTCAAAAACTGCCGATAAAAAAGCGGACAAAAACGTCGACAAAAGCATTGACAAAAGCGCTGACAAAGCGGCCAAGTCAGCACCGCCGCGCTCGACCCATGAGCGCCTAGAAGCCACCTTGCGCCGGGGCCAAGAAGCGCTGGCACCGCGCACCTTGCGCCGGGTGTTGACTGATTTGCAAGCCGTCATCCAACCGCGCACCAGCGAGCTCGAAGGCGGGCGCCGCGCCAAAGAAGTGGCCGACTGGTACGCCCAAGCCCAGCCCGAAGAGCGCCGCGATATGTGGCTGCTGATGTGCGAACAATTTGCCCCCGATGCCACGCATTTCGAGTCAGCGCGAAAACGCTACGCGGCCGCTGCGGGCACCGAAGACGAAGGCCAGGCCGAAGTCAGCCTGCGCCGCGCGCTGGAGTCGCCGCGCACGCGCCTGTTGCAGCGCTTTGCGGCGTTTACCGGCGGGATGCGTTTTTTGGTGGATATGCGCGCTGAGTTGCTGGGGCAGCTCAAAAGCGACAAGCGCCTGCTGTCACTGGACGCCGAGCTGGAGTATTTGTTTTCTACCTGGTTTGACGTGGCCTTTTTGGAGTTGCGCCGCCTGTCGTGGGATTCGCCGGCGTCGTTGATTGAAAAGCTCATCAAATACGAGGCGGTGCATGACATTCGCAGCTGGGCTGATTTGAAAAACCGCCTTGACAGCGACCGGCGCTGCTATGGTTTTTTTCACCCCAGCTTGCCGCAAGAGCCTTTGATTTTTGTCGAGGTGGCGCTGGTCAACAGCATCTCCAGCAGCATCACGCCGCTGCTGGACGAGGCGGCAGAAACTGCCGATATGGCCCGCGCCACCACGGCGATTTTTTACTCGATCAGCAACACGCAAACCGGCCTGCGCGGCGTCAGTTTTGGCGACTCGCTGATCAAGCACGTGGTGGAAACCTTGTGCGCCGAGTTTCCGCGCCTGCGCACCTTTGCCACGCTCTCGCCGATTCCGGGGCTGCGCGCTTGGCTGGGTAAAAACGCCGGTGCCATGCTGGACAAGTTGACCGATAAGCAGCGCGCGGAACTCGCTCGTGCTGTCGGGGTTGAGGGCGCTGCGCCGCTGCAGGCTGCGCCTTTGCTGGCCGCTTTTGACAAGTCGCAAGAGTTGGACGCCAAGTCGCCCGTGCGCCAAATGCTGATGCAGTGCGCCGCCTCTTACCTGGCGCGCGAGTTGCCCGGCGGTAAACCAGCCGATCCGGTGGCGCGCTTTCACTTGGGCAACGGCGCGCGGGTCGAGCAATTGAATTGGGGCGGCGATCCATCGACCAAGGGACACAAGCAGTCGTATGGCTTGATGGTCAATTATTTGTACGACCTCAAACGCATCGACAAGCACCGCAGCTTGCTGGCCGATGGCAAAGTGGCCGCCTCCAAAGCCATTGAAGGCCTGTGCCTGCCGCGTTGAGTGGTTGAATTGCCGTTGAAACCTAACATCACACACCCAGAGAGGGATCGAGATATGTCCGGAGAAGTTATTGCCGCGCGTGCGCAAGGGGCCGCTGGCGCTGTTGGTGTGTGGCTGGTCACGCTGCGCCATGAGGGGCGGCTCAACGCCATGTCGCGTGCTATGTGGCGCCAGTTGCGCTCTGTTTTTGAGAGCATTCAGCGTAATGCTGACGTGCGCTGCGTGCTGATTCAGGGCGAAGGCGAAGCGTTTTGTGCCGGCGGGGATATTTCTGAGTACCCAGCCTTTCGCTTTGACCCCGAGCTGCTGCGCGACTTCCATGAGAACGATGTCTGGGGCGCTTTGCAGGCCATGCTCGATTGCGATGTGCCCATCGTGGCGCACATTGCTGGCGCTTGCATGGGGGCAGGGGTAGAGATTGCCAGTTGCTGCGATATGCGCGTTGCGGGCACCTCGGCGCGGTTTGGTGCGCCGATTGCCAAACTGGGTTTTCCGATGGCACCGCGTGAGGCGCAGTTGGTGCTGTCTGCCGTGGGCGAGGTGGCTGCCCGGCAAATGCTGCTCGAAGCCAGCACCTTCAGTGCCACCGATATGCGCGTGCGCGGTTTTTTGAACCGTGTCGTCGCCGACGATTTGCTGGCCGACGATGCGCTGGCCAGTGCTTGTCGCATTGCCGCACTGGCTCCGGCGGCTGCGCGTATGAATAAACAGACACTTCGGGCATTAAAAGTGCCTCTAGCCCAATACCAGCAAGCGCTTACAGCTATTAATACAGAAGCAAACGCTGCGGTGCAAGCAGCAGTAGACCCTTACGCTTATGCCTCCAATGCCGAGCACCGTGAGGGCATTACGGCGTTTTTGGCCAAACGCGCGCCGATTTTTTGAGAGGGTTGACGGCAATGACTTCACAGAACTTGTTTTGCGCGCTGCGCGCCGCCTTTCCTGCCGACTTGGATCAGACGGCGGTAGAAACCACGACGGTGGATGGTCAATCGCTGCACTACAGCTGGCGCGATGTGGACTGCGCCAGCGCGCGCATGGCCAATTTGCTGGCGTCGCTCGATTTGCCTGCGGGCAGCCGCATTGCGGTGCAGGTAGAAAAATCGGTCGAAGCCATGTTGTTGTACCTGGCCACGCTGCGCGCCGGCCATGTGTTTTTGCCGCTGAACACGGCTTATCAAAGCAACGAAATCGCCTACTTTGTTGGCAATGCCGAGCCAGCGGTGGTGGTGTGTACGCCAGGCAACTTTGGCTGGGTGTCAAAAATTGCTTTCACTGCGGGCACGCAGCACGTCTTTACGCTGGGCGACGACCGCAGCGGCAGTTGGCTGGAGCGCGCGGCGCACCACAGCGATGTGCAGCAGCCCGTCGCCCAAAGCGGTGATGATTTGGCGGCCATTTTGTACACCAGTGGCACCACCGGGCGCAGCAAGGGGGCGATGCTGACGCACGGCAATTTGCTCTCCAATGCGCTGGTGCTGAAAGACTATTGGGGCTGGCGCACGCCCGAGCAGGGCGGTGATGTGCTGATCCACGCGCTGCCGATTTTTCATGTCCACGGCCTGTTTGTCGCCATCCACGCAGCGCTGCTGAACGCCAGCAAGATGATTTGGTTGCCTAAGTTTGACGCGCCAGCGGTGATTGCTGCACTGCCACGCGCCACGGTGTTTATGGGCGTGCCGACGCTGTATGTACGTTTGCTGGCCGAGCCGGGTTTGACGCCCGAGGTGGCGGCGCATATGCGCTTGTTTATCTCTGGCTCGGCGCCGCTGCTGCTCGATACCTTCAAGGCGTGGCAGCAGCGCACCGGCCACACCATCCTAGAGCGCTACGGCATGAGCGAAACCGCCATGCTGACCTCCAACCCCTACTGTGCCGATGCCCGCTATGTTGGCCAGCACGGGCCAGAGACTGAACGGCGCGGCGGCACGGTCGGTTTTGCGCTGCCCGGCGTGGGCTTGCGCGTGGTCGATGATGCGGCGCAGGTGCTGCCCGCCGGGCAGATCGGCCACATCCAGGTGCAAGGCCCGAACGTCTTTCAGGGCTACTGGCGTATGCCCGAGAAAACGCAAGAAGAATTCACCGCCGATGGCTGGTTTAAGACCGGCGATGTCGGGCAGGTCGATGCGCGTGGCTACGTCACCATCGTTGGCCGCAGCAAAGATTTGATTATTTCGGGCGGCTACAACGTCTATCCGGCAGAGATTGAAGGCTGTATCAACGATATCCCCGGTGTCGCTGAAAGCGCGGTGGTCGGCGTGCCGCACCCTGATTTTGGCGAGGTGGGCGTGGCGGTGCTGATAGCCCAGCCGGGTGTGGCACTGGATGGCGAGGCGGTGCTGGCGCAGCTCAAGACCGAGCTGGCCAATTTCAAAATTCCCAAGCGCTGCTTTGTCGCTAGCACCTTGCCGCGCAACACCATGGGCAAGGTGCAAAAAAATTTGTTGCGCGAGCAGTACCAGTCGCTGTTTTCTTGACGCGGCTTAGCGCAGCACCAGCACGGGCATATTGGCGTGTGTCAGTACGTGCTGGGTTTCGCTGCCCAGCAGCATCCGCTGTAGGCCTTTGCGGCCATGCGAGGCCATCACGATCAGATCGCACTGGTGGTTGTGGGCGGTCTCGATGACGGCCTCGGCCACCAAGTCGGACTTGACCACTACGGCTGTTACGGCCACGTTTTGCAGTTCGCCCTTGGCTTTGATCTCTTTGACCAAGGTGAGTGCCGCTTCGCTCCACTGCTTTTCGATGCGCTTCATGTCGTTGGTGTCGGTGGCCAAGCCGCCTTCAAAGTAGCTGCGCGGGTAGTGCGGCACTACCTTTAGCGCAATGACTGTAGCGCCCGCCAAAGCCGCTAAAGACAGACCTGATTCGACCGCTTTATCAGACAAGGGGGAGCCATCGGTCGCAATCAAAATGCATTTATACATAACGAGTTCCTCTGTTGAGCCGCAGAGCTTAAGGCGGATCATTCCTTTTGAAAAATGGCGCCAATAAGTTTGCAAATGTACGAAAGCGTTAAACTTGAGCCATGTCAACGAATACAGGCGCTCATTCTCTCTCAGGACAGATGGATTTTGAGTCTGTGCAACCGCCTGCGGTCACAGCTGTAGCTGTCACTAGCGCGACTGAGGCGCTGTTAGACGATCCGCAGGAGTGGGCCGCATTTGGCCGGCCTTGCACAGAAACTAGCCGCCAATCAGCTGGCGCTGGGGCTTGGGAATCACATATGGTGATCGGCGGAATGCACTGCGCCGCCTGCGCTTTGACGATTGAAGATGCACTGCGCGCCGTGCCCGGCGTTGCGCAAGCCGATGTCAGCGCCGCCACGCAGCGCGCGCGCGTGGTGTGGCAACCCGGACAGGTGCAGCCATCGCAGTGGATTGCGGCAGTGCGTGTGGCCGGTTACAGCGCTTTGCCCGCCATGGATGCCTTGGCACGCGAGCAGCGCCTGCGCGAGAGCCGCAAAGCTTTGTGGCGCTGGTTGTTGTCAGGCTTTTGCATGATGCAAGTGATGATGTACGCGTGGCCGGCATATATCGCCGAGCCGGGCGATCTGACACAAGAAATGGAGACGCTGCTGCGCTGGGCCTCGTGGGTTATCACGCTGCCAATGGTGCTGTTTGCCTGTGGGCCATTTTTTACCAGTGCTTTGCGCGATATCCGCCAGCGCCGTGTCAGTATGGATTTGCCAGTGGCTTTGGGCATGGCTATCACTTTCGTTGTCAGCACTGTGGGCACGTTTGAGCCCGATGGTCTTTTTGGCCGCGAGGTGTTCTTCGACTCGTTGTCCATGTTTGTGTTTTTCTTGTTGACAGGCCGCTGGCTGGAATTGCGTTTGCGCGATCGCACGGCAGGTTCGCTGGAAGCTGTCATGAACCGCTTGCCCGATAGCGTGCTGCGGCGCAGCGCCCATGGCACTTTTGAGCGCGTGGCTGTGCGCCGCTTGGCGGTGGGCGATGTGGTGCAAGTGCTGCCGGGCGAGGCTTTTCCAGCCGATGGCTGCATTACCCGTGGCGATACCTTGGCCGATGAGGCGCTGTTGACGGGTGAATCTACCCCAGTGCCACGTCCGCAAGGTAGCCACGTCACCGCAGGCAGTTACAACCTGCAGTCGGTGGTTGAGGTGCGGGTCGATGGCGTAGGCCAAACAACGCGCTTTGCCCAAATCGTGGCGTTGATGGAAAGCGCATCGCTGCAAAAACCGCGTCTGGCACAGTTGGCCGACCGTGTCGCTCGGCCTTTTTTGGTGCTGGTGTTGGTGGCAGCGGTGCTGGCAGCGGTTTGGTGGTGGCCGACAGACCCTGGGCACGCGCTGATGGTGGCGGTATCGGTACTAATCGTCACTTGCCCTTGTGCGCTGTCTTTGGCCACTCCGGTGGCCATGCTGTCTGCTGCCGGCACGCTGGCGCGCAGCGGCGTACTGGTGCGTAATTTGCAAGGTCTAGAAGCATTGGCAGAAATTGACACGCTAGTGTTTGATAAAACTGGCACCTTAACGCGCGACGGCATGGTGGTGCGTGCAGTGCATACCCAAGGTCTGCTGGCATCTGCCGATGCGCTGGCGCTGGCGGCCCAATTGGCGCGCCAGTCGTTGCACCCGGTGTCGCGTGCTTTGGTGGGTGCTGCCCAAAACGATATTGCCTCAGCGCGCTGGCAGCTGACTGAGGTGCAGGAGCTGAGTGGCTATGGACTGACAGCGCAGTTGCACGATACCCAAGGCGTGTTGCCCAACTGCCGAGTGCTACTGGGTTCGCCGCGCCATGCACAGCAGTCGGCCATGGCGGTGGATATGTCTGATGCTAGCGCGCCAGCGCAGCAGGTGGTGTTGGCCTGGCAGTGTGGCGACGAGGCCGCCATAGAGTTAGCCCGCTTTGATTTGAATGAGGATTTGCGCCCTGAAGCCGCTGCCGCCGTGCAAGTGTTGCGCGAGTCTGGTGTTGCTGTGCAATTGCTGTCTGGCGACCGCGCGCCCGCTGTGGCGCGGATTGCCGCACAGGCTGGTATCGAGCAGTGGCAAGGAGATTGCACGCCGCAAGACAAATTGGCTGCCTTACGGGCCTTGCAAGCCAGCGGTCAGCGTGTGGCAATGGTGGGAGATGGGCTTAATGACGGCCCAGTGCTGGCTGGAGCCCACGTGTCGTTTGCCTTCGGCCAAGCCGTTGCGCTGGCACAATCGCGCTCTGATTTTGTGGTTTTGGGAAGTAATTTGTCATTGATTGCGCAGTCGGTCGTGCTGGCCAGGCGCACCTTGCGTATCGTGCGCCAAAATCTTTGGTGGGCCGCTGGCTACAACGCGTTGAGCGTGCCGTTGGCGATTGCTGGTTATATGCCAGCATGGTTGGCTGGCTTGGGCATGGCGCTGAGTTCGTTGCTGGTGGTGCTGAACGCTGCCCGTTTGTCGCGCTCGCTGCCGTCGCTGGCGCTTGACGCGGCTGCGGTGTCAGGGCTGGTAGACCCTGTGCGCGCCATGCCATTGGCCGCCTGATTTTTGGAGCTTTTGCATGGACATTCTTTACTTATTGATTCCGTTGTCCGTGGTGCTGGTGCTGCTCATCATCATTGGTTTGTGGTGGGCGGTCGATCGCGGGCAATTCGAGAACGTCGAGCAAGAAGGTGAGCGCATTCTTCGTGACAATTGACGTTCGTCAAAATCCCTATTAGTAGTCTGGTTAATACTTTCGCTCAAATCAAGAGGTGCCCGATGGATATTCCGAAAAAAGCAGATGCTGCGCACTACAACGATACCGTTGTACGCCAGTTTTCAATCATGGCGGTGGTGTGGGGAGTAGTGGGGATGCTGGTAGGCGTCTTTGTTGCTTCCCAGCTGGCTTGGCCCGAACTCAACTTTGGTATTCCGTGGCTAAGCTACGGTCGCCTACGACCGTTGCACACGAATGCGGTGATCTTCGCCTTTGGCGGTAGCGCGCTGATTGGTACCAGCTACTACGTGGTACAGCGCACATGTCAGGTGCGTTTGTTTGCTGGGAAATTGGCTTCCTTTACCTTCTGGGGTTGGCAGGCGGTCATTGTGGCTGCAGCTATCAGTCTTCCTTTGGGTTACACCCAAGGCAAAGAGTACGCTGAACTTGAATGGCCGATTGACATCCTGATTGCTGTAGTTTGGGTGGCTTACGCCATTGTCTTCTTTGGCACCATCGGAATGCGTAAAGTCCGTCACATCTATGTGGCCAATTGGTTCTACGGTGCTTTCATTTTGGCCATCGCCTTACTGCATATCGTTAACAGCGCTGCTATTCCGGCTGGCTTCATGAAGAGCTACTCTGCCTACGCCGGCGTGCAAGACGCTATGGTGCAGTGGTGGTATGGCCATAACGCAGTGGGCTTTTTCTTGACCGCTGGTTTCTTGGGAATGATGTATTACTTCATTCCTAAGCAAGCTGGTCGTCCGGTGTACAGCTATCGCTTGTCTATCGTTCACTTTTGGGCGTTGATTTTTACTTATATGTGGGCGGGCCCACACCACCTGCACTACACCGCGCTGCCTGACTGGACGCAATCGGTCGGTATGGTGTTTTCGCTGATTTTGCTGGCGCCCAGCTGGGGCGGCATGATTAACGGCGTGATGACTCTGTCGGGCGCTTGGCACAAATTGCGCGATGACCCTATCTTGCGCTTCCTGATTGTCTCGCTGTCCTTCTATGGTATGTCGACGTTTGAAGGCCCGATGATGGCTATCAAGACCGTGAACGCCTTGAGCCACTACACCGACTGGACTGTGGGCCACGTACACGCTGGTGCCTTAGGTTGGGTTGGCTTGATTACCATGGGCTCCTTGTATTACCTGATTCCACGTTTGTTTGGCAAAGAAAAAATGCATTCCATCAAGGCGATTGAACTGCATTTCTGGCTGGCTACGATTGGTATCGTGCTGTACATCGCTGCGATGTGGATTGCCGGCGTGATGCAAGGCTTGATGTGGCGTGCTGTCAACGACGATGGAACGCTTACTTACACCTTTGTTGAGAGTGTGAAGGCTACCTATCCGTTCTACGTTATTCGTGTGACCGGTGGTGCTTTGTATCTGACGGGTATGTTGATCATGGCTTGGAACGTATGGGTTACTGCCATGTCGGGTCGCTCGGTCAACGTGGCCATCCCTGCCATTAAGCCGGCACACGCCTGATATCCGAGGAGTTGATTAATGTCACAAGAAAATAAAACTGCCTCGACCGGATTTACCCACGAAACCGTGGAAACCAATAACCTGCTGATGATCGTTTTGATCGTCTTGGTGATTGCAATTGGTGGTTTGGTCGAAATCGTTCCGCTGTTTTTCCAAAAATCTACGACGGAGCCTATTCAAGGTATTGAACCTTACGCACCGCTTCAGTTAGTTGGGCGCGATATTTATGTACGTGAAGGCTGCTACAACTGCCATTCACAAATGATTCGCCCATTCCGTGCTGAAACTTTGCGTTATGGCCACTACTCTGTGGCCGGCGAATTTGTTTACGATCACCCCTTCCAATGGGGTAGTAAGCGTACGGGGCCTGATTTGCACCGTGTTGGCGGAAAATACAGCGATGAATGGCATCGCATCCATTTGAACAATCCTCGCGATGTGGTGCCCGAGTCGAATATGCCTGCCTATACGTGGCTGGAAAAAACCAAACTTGACCCCGCAGGCGTTGCGCCTCACATGAGTGCGTTGCGCAAGGTAGGTGTGCCTTATACAGACGCACAGATTGCCGGAGCTGCTGATGAAGTGAAAGATAAGACGGAGATGGAAGCGCTCATTGCTTATCTGCAAGTTTTGGGCCGTGCGCTTAAGTAACGGAGGCTATGAACATGGATATCACCACCATGCGTGTCATAGTTACTTTGGCATCCTTTGCTTGCTTTGCAGGTATTTGGGTTTGGGCTTATTCACGTCGTAACCAAGCTAGGTTCGATGAGGCTGCCCAACTTCCCTTTGAACAAGATTGAACCTCCCCAGAACGAGAACACCCCATGAGTGACTTCACAAGCAATTTCTGGTCGGTTTATGTAGCAGGAATGTCCCTTCTGGGTATTCTTGCTTGCCTGCTCCTTTTATGGATCACGGCACGTAAAAAAGTCGCCTCGACCAGCGACAACACTACAGGCCATGTCTGGGATGAAGACTTGACTGAAATGAACAATCCCATGCCACGCTGGTGGATGTGGATGTTCGTATTAACCATTATTTTTTCTTTAGGCTACTTGGTGGCTTATCCTGGCATGGGTAAATATGCCGGTATGCTGGGATGGAGCCAGTACGGAGAATATGATGCTGAAGTGGCCAAGGCCAATGTTGAGTTAGAGCCACTGTATGCGCGCTTTAGTTCTATGAAGCCAGAGGATGTCGCTGGAGACGCTCAGGCAATGGCGATTGGCGAACGCTTATTCATGAATAACTGCGCACAGTGCCATGGCTCAGATGCACGGGGCAGTAAAGGATTCCCTAATTTGACCGATGGGGATTGGCTGCACGGTGGAACACCCGAAAAAATCCATGAAACTTTGCAAAAAGGTCGTATTGGAAATATGCCACCTATGGTTGCAGCTGTGGGCACGCCGGAAGATGTGCGTAATTTATCGCATTATGTTCTGAGTCTCTCGGGTAGTCCGCACGATTCGGTGCGTGCTTCATCTGGGAAAGCGCATTTTGCTACCTGCGCTGCATGCCATGGTATGGACGGTAAAGGAAACTACGCACTAGGTGCTCCGAACCTGACAGACGATATCTGGTTGCACGGTTGGGGCGAAGACGCGATTGCTGCCATGGTCAATCATGGAAAAGTCAATGAGATGCCAGCACAGGAAGGCAAGCTTACACCAGCACAAATTGATGTATTGACGGCCTATGTGTGGGGTCTGTCCAATCAAAAAAGCGCAGTACGCTAAAAATTGGTATCTTTAGAGGTGGCGCATAGATCGTGCGTCACCTCATTTGCACTATGGTGCATTTCCTCCGGAAGATCGCTAATTCATGACATCCCCCTCTGGGAAACCACGTAAGGTTATCCCCATCGCCCCTGTCGCCTCAGAACCTAGTCTCAAGGGCGAATCTATATCCTCGTTGTACGAAGCGCAGAAAAAAATATACCCCCGCTCGATCAGCGGGGTTTTTGCGCGTTGGCGCTGGGTAATGGTAGTTCTTACACAGCTTGTTTTTTACGGGCTGCCGTGGCTTGAATGGGGACAACGCCAAATGGTGTTGTTTGATTTGGGTGCTAGGCGTTTCTATATTTTTGGCTTAGTGCTTTATCCGCAAGATTTTATTTATCTTACGGCACTATTGATTATTTCAGCCTTATCACTGTTTTTGTTTACTGCGGTGGCTGGACGTTTGTGGTGTGGCTTTGCCTGTCCACAAACCGTGTATACAGAAATTTTCATGTGGATTGAGCACAAAGTCGAAGGCGATCGCAGCGCGCGTGTTCGCCTAGATGCAAGTGGCTGGACATTCGAGAAAATTTGGAAAAAAACAGTTAAGCAAAGTCTGTGGATTATATTTTCGATTTGGACTGGCTTTACTTTTGTTGGGTACTTTATCCCGATTCGGCAGCTGAGTGTTGAGTTGATGGCCTTCCAGGGTGGCTGGCAGATTTTCTGGGTTATTTTTTACGGCTTCGCTACTTACGGTAATGCCGGATTTTTGCGCGAACAAGTGTGCAAATATATGTGCCCTTATGCGCGTTTTCAAAGCGCAATGTTTGATAAGGACACTTTGATCGTCACGTATGACGAAAACCGAGGTGAGCCTCGTGGCCCACGTATTAAAAAGGTGGATTACAAAGCTAATGGCTTGGGTGATTGTATTGATTGCACTTTATGTGTTCAAGTTTGTCCAGTAGGTATTGATATAAGAGATGGACTACAGTATGAATGTATAGGCTGTGGCTTATGTGTAGATGCCTGTAATAATGTGATGGATAAAATGAGTTACCCGCGTGGTTTGATTCGTTTTTCCACACAAAATGGAGTTGCTCAAGGGTGGACTCAGTCGCAGATAGCGCGACGTGTCATGCGTCCACGTGTGCTTATCTATAGCAGCGTTTTAATTGTTTTGTGTGTGGTGATGTTGACCAGTCTGATTTCGCGCACACCTTTAAAAGTAGATATAGTGCGAGATCGTGTAGCGCTTTCACGCATTGTGGCAGGCGGGAAATTAGAAAATATATACCGCTTGCAGATTATGAATGCCACCGAAACGCCGCAACGCTACCGAATAGATGCAAGGGGTTTAGATGGGCTAGAAGTTGCCTCTGAGCCAGAGGTTGACATAGATGCTGCTCAATCCCGCTGGGTCGTCGTTCGTCTTCAAATTCCGTATGGCTCTGCCTCACCAGGCTCCCACGCAGTGAAGTTCGATGTGGCTGCTATTGGTGGCGGTGCCAAATTAACAGAAAAATCCGTATTTCTAGTCCCTCGCTGACGCTTAATGTTTTTGGTGTTTCTGAGGCTTGCCTCTGAATTTTTTAGGAGTTACTTTGATGACCTCAGCAAGTGCAGCAGTAAATAATGCCCAGCCATGGTGGAAGTATGGCTATGTTTGGCTGGTTATTTCTGGCCCGGCAGTGGTCGTGGTCGCCGGTTTTTATACTTTGTGGCTGGCGATAAGCTCACCCAATCAAGTGCTGACCGATGGTACTGATCGCCGCAAAGCAGAAATTACACAGAAAGCAGAAAGTAAAGAAATGATTTTGACGCCGGCTTTAAAAGGGCGTAATCATGCTGCTACACCTATATCAGATAGGCCTAGCGATTGAAATTTTCAAAGTAGCAGACATCTAAAAAATCAATACATTTTATGAATTCCAGCGCATTGTCCCCTGTCATTTTTAGTACTTGTGATTTTTGTGACGAACATAAGTCAGATGACAGTGGATTTTTTCGAGTGCTTCCTCCGGTTTTTCATGACTTTGGCGGTATAAGCGCATTCAGCGGAATTGTCAGCACTGTTAAATGCCATGAGGACAATTCGTTAGTAAAGGCTGCGGTCGAATCTCCAGGAAATGGGCGTGTTTTGGTGGTTGATGGCGGAGCATCGTTGCGCTATGCCTTGATTGGTGGCAACTTGGCTGCAGCAGCTGCCCGCAACGGGTGGGCTGGCTTGTTGGTAGATGGTTGTGTGCGCGATACGGCAGAACTCAGGGCTGCCCCGGTAGGCATTCGTGCTCTTGCGCTGATACCTTTGCCGACTGAAAAACGCAATCAGGGATTACGTGATGTAGCCGTCTGCATTCAAGGTGTGCTGGTTCGTCCGGGTGACTGGCTTTATGCAGATGCCGACGGTATTGTGATAAGCGCCCATCCTCTGCGCTGACTGCTCGACCGCGCTTTCTGGCGCTTCTGAGACCTTAGTCCGTTATTTGTATGCTCCGAGACGGCTGAGCTTGTCTTAGACGCTTGCCTGTCGGCCTTTCTATTTTCCTGATAAAGATGCTTGTCGACTGCCCAGAAGGTAGTCGTCATCGCAATGCTATGCGAGCGAAATTTTTTTCATAGAGTGAAATTTAAATTTCACTATGCAATAAATTAAATGGACGGTCTTTTAATTTAATTTCTTAGTATGAAAAATAGTTCTGTATTGAGAAATTAAATCTGTAAGCCTTTGATTTAACATGAGAAAAATAAGTCTTGTATAAGACATAAGAGCTTGTTGCGAACTCGTAGAAGATTTACAGTATGTCTATAGGGCAAGCGTCGCTTGTCTCCCAATTTCAACTAACTAATGGAGTGACCTCATGTCCCAAGCCCCCCAACTGACCCGCGAGCAGCAAGTCGCCGAACTGGAAAAAGACTGGGCTACCAACCCCCGCTGGAAAGGTGTCAAACGCGGTTACAGCGCTGCTGACGTGGTGCGCCTGCGCGGTTCGCTGCCAATCGAGCACACCCTGGCCAAGCGCGGCGCTGAAAAGCTCTGGGCAAAAATCAACGGCGACTCCAAAAAGGGTTATGTCAACGCGTTTGGCGCTATCTCTGCTGGTCAAGCCATGCAGCAAGCCAAGGCCGGTTTGGAGGCTGTGTACCTGTCCGGCTGGCAAGTTGCTGCCGATGGCAATACGTCCGAAACCATGTACCCCGACCAGTCGTTGTACGCCTACGACTCGGTGCCCACGATGGTGCGCCGCATCAACAACACCTTCAAGCGTGCTGACGAAATCCAGTGGGGCCGCGGCATCAATCCTAGCGACCAAGAGTTCATCGACTACTTCTTGCCTATCGTTGCTGACGCAGAAGCCGGTTTTGGTGGTGTGCTGAACGCGTTTGAGCTGATGAAGAACATGATCGCCGCTGGCGCATCGGGCGTTCACTTTGAAGACCAACTGGCTGCCGTCAAGAAGTGCGGTCACATGGGTGGCAAGGTGCTGGTGCCTACGCAAGAAGCTTGCGAGAAGCTGATTTCGGCACGCTTTGCTGCTGACGTGATGGGCGTGCCCACCATCATCTTGGCCCGCACCGATGCGGAAGCTGCCAACCTGATCACCAGCAACCACGACGCCAACGACCAAGCTTTCCTGACCGGCGAGCGCACGCAAGAAGGCTTCTACCGCGTCAAAAACGGTCTGGAGCAGTCCATCAGCCGCGGTGTCGCTTACGCTCCTTACGCCGACTTGGTGTGGTGCGAAACCGGCGTGCCAGACATCGGCTTTGCGCGTGAATTCGCTCAAGCCGTGCTTGCAGCCAACCCCGGCAAGCTGCTGTCGTACAACTGCTCGCCCTCGTTTAACTGGAAGAAAAACCTCAACGACTCACAAATTGCTTCGTTCCAAGAAGATTTGTCGGCATTGGGTTACAAGTTCCAGTTCATCACGCTGGCCGGTATCCATATCAACTGGTACAACAGCTTCCAGTTTGCCCACGCCTACGCCCGTGGCGAAGGCATGAAGCACTACGTCAACATGGTGCAAGAGCCAGAATTTGCCGCACGTGACAAGGGCTACACCTTCGTGTCGCACCAGCAAGAAGTCGGCGCTGGCTACTTCGACGATGTGACCACTGTCATCCAAGGTGGCTCCTCGTCCGTCAAAGCACTGACCGGTTCGACCGAAGAAGAGCAGTTCCACTGAAATAGTGCTGCAAGCGCTGTGAGTGCTGCACGCTAAGTAAAGCGTATGCATACCAAAGAGCCCAAAGCACCTGCTTTGGGCTCTTTTTCTTTGCAGTACGGCTAAAATGCTGGCCTATTTAAAGCACAAGGTCAAAGCGCGGTGGCTGTCCGCGCTTTTTGCTTTCAGACAAGGATTTCCATGATTCACATAACGCTCCCTGACGGTTCTCAACGCGAATATCCAGGCCCGGTCACAGTGGCCGAAGTGGCTGCGTCGATTGGCGCGGGACTGGCAAAAGCCGCTTTGGCCGGAAAAATTGGCGACACCGTGGTGGATACCAGCTTTCAGATCACGCAAGACAGTGCGCTGTCTATCGTCACAGCCAAGGATGCCGACGGCTTGGACGTTATCCGCCACTCCACTGCCCACTTGTTGGCGTATGCCGTCAAAGAGCTGTTTCCTGATGCGCAAGTGACAATTGGCCCAGTGATTGACAACGGATTTTTCTACGATTTTTCGTACAAACGCCCGTTTACGCCAGAAGACTTGGTGGCGATTGAAAAACGCATGGCCGAGTTAGCGGCCAAAGATGAGCCCATCGTGCGCCGCGTGCTGCCGCGTGATGAGGCAGTGGCTTATTTCAAAGGCTTGGGCGAGCACTACAAGGCCGAAATCATTGCCAGCATTCCCAGCAACGAAGACGTCAGCCTGTACCGTGAAGGCAATTTTGAAGACCTGTGCCGTGGCCCGCACGTGCCTAGTACGGGCAAACTAAAATTCTTCAAGCTGATGAAGCTGGCCGGCGCTTACTGGCGCGGCGACCATCGCAATGAAATGCTGCAGCGCATTTATGGTACGGCCTGGGCGACCAAAGACGAGTTGCAACAGCACCTGACCATGTTGGAAGAAGCCGAGAAGCGCGATCACCGCAAACTGGGGCGCGAACTCGATTTGTTCCATATCGACGAGCACTCACCAGGTACGGTGTTTTGGCACCCTAAAGGCTGGACTTTGTGGCAGCAAGTTGAGCAATATATGCGCCGGGTGTACCAGACTAATGGCTACCAAGAGGTTAAAGGCCCACAGATTTTGGATCGCACACTGTGGGAAAAAACCGGGCATTGGGACAAATATCGCGACAATATGTTCACGACCGACAGTGAAAAACGTGACTACGCCTTAAAGCCCATGAATTGCCCTGGGCATATTCTGATTTTTAACCAAGGCATAAAAAGCTACCGTGACTTGCCGCTGCGCTACGGCGAATTTGGCCAATGCCACCGCAACGAGCCCACCGGGGGTCTGCACGGCATCATGCGGGTGCGCGGTTTTACGCAAGACGACGGCCACATTTTTTGCACCGAAGCGCAAATTCAGCCAGAAGTGCTGGCATTTACCAAGCTGCTGCAAAAGGTTTATGCTGATTTTGGCTTTACCGACATCATCTACAAAGTGGCCACCCGCCCCGAAGCGCGCATTGGCACCGACGAGAGCTGGGACGTAGCTGAAAACGCGCTGATTGAGAGTCTGCAAGCATCTGGCTGCGCCTATGAAATCACCCCCGGTGAAGGCGCTTTTTACGGTCCGAAAATCGAATACACCTTAAAAGACGCTTTGGGCCGCCAATGGCAGTGCGGTACGATTCAGGTCGATTTTTCGATGCCCGAGCGCTTGGATGCCGAATACGTGGGTGAAGACGGCAATCGCCACCGTCCGGTGATGCTGCACCGGGCCATTGTCGGCAGCTTAGAGCGCTTTATCGGCATTTTGATCGAGCAACACGCCGGCGCTTTGCCGACTTGGTTGGCACCGGTGCAAGTGGCTGTGCTCAACATCACCGATGGACAAGCTGATTACTGTCGCGAAATTGCAGCAAAATTAGAAAAAGCCTTGCCGCATCAGCCGCTACGGGCCTTGCTTGATCTGCGTAACGAAAAGATTACGTATAAAATACGTGAGCATTCCATGCAAAAGCTGCCATTTATCCTTGTCGCAGGCGACAAGGAGCGTGCAGCTGGTGCTGTCGCAGTGCGCGCCCGGGGCAACAAAGATCTCGGCGTTATGTCCCTTGATGCATTCATAGAACTCATCAGCCAGGCCATAGCAGCAAAGGCGTAGTTTTTAAAACACGCACCAAAGAAGCTACACGTTTTGTAGCATTTAGAACCAAGGGTGATAGCCATAGCTACTGAATTTCGTGATCGTCGCCACCGCGAAGAGCGCAAACATCGTTTGAACCGTGAAATCATGGCGCCTGAAGTGCGCCTGTCTGGACCTGATAACGAGCCGCTCGGTGTGGTCAGTTTGATGGACGCACTGCGCATGGCGGGTGAGTTGGATGTGGACTTGGTAGAAATTGCCGCCACCGCCGTCCCGCCTGTCTGCCGCTTGATGGACTACGGCAAGTTCAAATACCTTGAGCAAAAGCGTGCTGCAGAAGCTAAGGCCAAGCAGACGGTCATCGAAATCAAGGAAATCAAGTTCCGCCCCGGTACGGACGATGGCGACTACAACATCAAGATGCGCAATATCCGCCGCTTCTTGGCCGACGGCGACAAGTGCAAAATCACTTTGCGCTTTCGTGGTCGCGAAATTACGCACCAAGAATTGGGTTTGGCCTTGCTCAATCGCATCCGCGATGATTTAGCTGACACCATTTTGGTCGAGCAGTTTCCGCGCCTTGAAGGCCGCCAAATGATCATGATGATCGCTCCGGCGCGCAAAAAGCCAGTGGCTGCCAAGCCGGCAGCAGACGCTGCGCCTGCATCTAACGACTAAGTTGGCAAAAATTAAATGGCTTAACGCAGCCCTTATCGGCTGCGTTATTCATCGGGTGTGCTATGCACATTCAGCGGCTGGCAGCAATGCTGGCCGATAAAAGTGGCTCGGGGCCAACAAGTTTGCAAAACGGTTTGCAAACGCCTCACGAGCACAACTAAAAGGAGCATTGACATGCCCAAAATGAAGACCAAGAGCAGCGCCAAGAAGCGCTTCCGCGTTCGTCCGGGTGGTACCGTCAAGCGCGGTCACGCCTTCAAACGTCACATCTTGACCAAGAAGACCACCAAAAACAAGCGCCAACTGCGCGGTATCACCTCTGTGCATGAGACCAATCTGGGCTCTATTGCACAAATGTTGCCCGGTTGTGGCTTGTAATTCACTGACGAACAAGGAGTAAATACATGCCTCGCGTCAAACGTGGTGTAACGGCTCACGCCCGCCACAAAAAAGTTCTCGCCCTCGCAAAGGGTTTTCGCGGTCGCCGCGGTAACGTCTATCGCATCGCTAAACAAGCGGTGATGAAGGCTGGGCAATACGCCTACCGTGACCGTCGTAACCGCAAGCGCGTTTTCCGCCAGTTGTGGATTGCCCGTATCAACGCCGGCGCCCGTGAATTGGGCCTGACCTACAGCCAATTCGCCAACGGCCTGAAGAAAGCTTGCATCGAAATCGACCGCAAGATGCTGGCTGACCTGGCAGTGCACGACAAAGCTGCTTTCGGCAGCATCGTGGAACAAGTCAAGGCCAAGCTGGCCGCTTAAGTTCTCAGCTTGCAACTATCTTTTTGATAGCTGTTAGCGCATACACAGCAAGGGCTAGCGCTTGAAAAGGCACTAGCCCTTGTTTCTTTTTAAGAGCGAAAAATGAACGAGTTGGACTCCTTGGTTGAAAGCGCGCAGCAACTGTTTGCCCACAGCGCCACCCCCGCCGATCTGGAAAATGCCAAAGCCCAGTTTTTGGGCAAGTCCGGTCGCGTGACCGAACTGATGAAAGGCATGGCGCAGCTTTCCGTCGAGGAAAAAAAATCCCGTGGCGCGGCCATCAACGTCACCAAGCAGGCGATTGAAGCGGCACTGACCGCGCGGCGCCAAGCGCTGGCCGATGCCGAACTGCAATTGCAGCTCAAAGCCGAAGCGCTAGACGTCAGCCTGCCCGGACGCCAGCGCGGCCAAGGCGGCTTGCATCCGGTGTCGCTGACCTTGGAGCGCATTGAGGGCATTTTTGGCTCGATGGGTTTCGATGTGGCCGAAGGCCCGGAGATTGAGACCGACTGGTTCAACTTCACCGCGCTCAACACGCCCGAAGACCACCCGGCGCGTTCGATGCACGACACGTTTTATGTCGAAGGCGGCAGCGACAACGCGCCCAACCTGCTGCGCACGCACACCAGCCCGGTGCAAGTGCGCTACGCGGTGCAGCACGTTAAAAAGCACCGCGCTGCGATTGATGCCGGCGCAGGCATGCCCGAAATTCGCGTCATCGTGCCGGGCCGCACTTACCGCGTCGACAGTGATGCCACGCATTCGCCGATGTTCCATCAGTGCGAAGGCCTGTGGATTGGCGAAAATGTCAGCTTTAAAGACCTGAAGGTGGTTTTTACCGATTTTTGCCGCACCTTTTTTGAGTGCGATGACATGGTGCTGCGTTTTCGCCCGAGCTTTTTCCCCTTCACCGAGCCAAGTGCCGAGATCGACATCCAGTTCCAAGCTGGCCCTTCGGCCGGTCGCTGGCTGGAAGTGGCCGGCTCCGGTCAAGTCCACCCCAACGTGATACGTAACATGGGCCTGGACCCCGAAAAGTACATTGGCTTTGCCTTTGGTATGGGCCCAGACCGCCTGACCATGCTGCGCTACGGTGTCAGCGATCTGCGTTTGTTTTTTGACGGCGATGTCCGTTTTCTGTCGCAGTTCCAGTAATACCAAGCACTAAGCACTCAATACCAAGCGCCCAGCCATTCAAAAAAGTGAGCTGCTAGCGCTTGATTTTATTGGCTTTCAAGCTGTTTTTATACTGAAACGCCCTGTTGATAAGCGCAAGCAGCTCTCTTTTTGAGAGCGCACCAAAGAAGTCTGACTATGCAATTTCCTGAATCCTGGTTGCGCGAGTTCTGCAACCCTTCCCTGAGCACTGCCGAGCTGGCAGAAACCTTGACCATGGGCGGCCTCGAAGTCGAAGAACTGGCGTCGGTAGCGCCGCCCTTTACCCGCATCGTGGTCGGTGAAATCAAAGACGCGCAGCAACACCCCAATGCCGACCGCCTGCGCGTGTGCCAAGTCGATGCTGGCCAAGGCGAGCTGCTGACCATCGTCTGCGGCGCGCCCAATGCGCGCGTCGGCATCAAGGTGCCGTGCGCGTTGGTGGGCGCGGTGCTGCCACCGGGCGAAGATGGCAAGCCGTTTTTAATCAAAGTTGGCAAGCTGCGCGGCGTCGAGAGCCAAGGGATGTTGTGCTCGGCGCGCGAACTCAAAATCGCCGACGATGACGGCGGTTTGCTCGAATTGGCTGCTGATGCGCCTGTGGGCCAAGATATTCGCGTCTACCTGAATTTGGACGACACGCTGCTGACGCTGAAACTCACGCCCAATTTGGCCCACGCCCTGAGCGTCTACGGCGTGGCGCGCGAGCTGTCGGCCCTGACCGGCGCGCCCTTAAAAGCGCTGGCTTTCGACGCCGTGCCCACCGCACACAGCGACACGCTGGCGGTCAGCATCAGCGCGCCCGATTTGTGCGGCCGCTTTTCGGGCCGCATCGTGCGCGGCGTTAATCCGCGTGCCGCCACGCCGCAGTGGATGGTCGACCGACTGGCGCGCTGCGGTCAGCGCAGCGTGGCGCCGTTGGTCGATATTTCCAACTACGTGATGTTCGAGTTGGGCCGGCCTTCGCATATTTTTGACCTCGACAAAATCCACGGCGGCCTCGATGTGCGCTGGGGTGTGGCCGGCGAGCAGCTCAAGCTCCTGAACGGCAACACCGTCACGGTCGACGGCCAAGTCGGCGTGATTGCCGATGAGCGCCAAATCGAGTCGCTGGCCGGCATCATGGGCGGCGATGCCACCGCCGTCACCGACGAGACGCAAAACGTCTACATCGAAGCCGCTTTTTGGTGGCCCAAGGCGATTGCCGGGCGCTCGCGCCGCTACAACTTCTCCACCGACGCCGGCCACCGCTTTGAGCGCGGTGTCGATCCGCAGCACACCGTCGAGCACATCGAGCGCATCACCGCCTTGGTGCAAGCCATTTGCGGCGGCAGCGCTGGCCCCATCAGCGACGTGCAAACCGCTTTGCCGCCGGCCCGCCCGGTGACGCTGCGCGTGGCCCGCGCCGAGCGCGTGATTGGCATGCCACTCACCCAAGCGCAATGCGCCGACGCGCTGGGCCGCCTCGGTCTGCCGCTGGAACAAGATGAGGCCAACGGCACGCTGACGGTGACGCCGCCGTCCTACCGCTTTGACATCGCTATCGAAGAAGATTTGATTGAAGAAGTGGCGCGCATGGTCGGCTACAACCAGCTGCCGACCACGCCGCCGCTGGCACCCATCACGCCCAAGTTGCGCGCTGAGAACCAGCGCAGCAGCTTTGCCGTGCGCCGCCAGCTGGCCGGTTTGGGCTACCAAGAAACCATCAACTTCAGCTTTGTCGATGAGCGCTGGGAGCACGGGCTGGCCGGTAACGCGCAGCCGATCAAGCTGCTCAACCCGATTGCCAGCCAAATGGGCGTGATGCGCTCGTCGCTGCTGGGCTCGTTGCTACAGGTTTTGAAGTTCAACTTAGACCGGCGCGCCGACAGCGTGCGCGTGTTTGAGCTGGGCCGGGCCTTTTTGCGCGATGCGTCCATTCTTAACAGCGACACCACCGTCGAAGGCTTTGACCAGCCGATGCGCGTCGCTGGCTTGGCCTGCGGCCCTAACGACCAGCTGCAATGGGGCCGCAAAGAGCAAGGCGTGGATTTCTTTGACGTCAAGGGCGATGTCGAGGCCCTGCTGGCACCGCTGCAAGCGCAGTTTGAGCCGGCGACGCACCCGGCGATGCACCCCGGCCGCTGCGCGCGCGTGCTGCTGAACGGGCGCGCCATTGGCTTTATTGGCGAGCTGCACCCGCAGTGGCGCCAGTCGTGGGAGCTGCCGCTGGCGCCGGTGATGTTTGAGTTGGAACTGGACGCCGTGTTGCAACGCGCAGTGCCCGTCTTCAAAGCGGTGCCCAAGCACCAAAGTGTCGAGCGCGACTTGGCGGTGGTGGTGGCGGAAAGCGTCACCTACTCGCAGGTTGCCGCCGCTATTGCCGCTGCCGTGCCGGCGGCGCTGTTGCGCAAAACCGTGCTGTTTGACGTCTACCGCGCCAAGCCCGTGAAAGCTGCTGATGCTGATGCTGTTGCTGCCGCTCCTAGCGCTCCTGCCGGCGGCTTGGCCGTGGGCGAAAAGAGCTTGGCGGTGCGCCTGACACTGGGGCGCGACGATGCCAGCCTGACCGACGCCGACATTGACGCCGCCATGCAAGCCGTGATGGCCCAAGTGACGGCGCAAACGGGCGCTCGGCTGCGGGTGTGAGGCGTGTGATGTCCAACGGAGGCCAAGACGTGAAAGACGAGATTGAATTTGCCGTAGAAAGTCTGGAAACTCCAGCCCTGACCAAAGCCCAATTGGCCGACTTGCTGTTTGAGCACATTGGCTTGAACAAACGCGAATCGAAAGAAATGATCGATGCGTTTTTTGACCTGATGGCGCAAAAACTCATCGAGGGCACAGACGTGAAGCTGTCGGGTTTTGGTAATTTTCAGATTCGCACCAAAGCCCCGCGCCCGGGACGCAACCCGCGCACTGGCGAGGCGATTCCGATCAAAGCGCGCCGGGTGGTGACGTTTCACGCCAGCAGCAAGCTCAAAGAGCAGATACAAAACGCTGCCACTGCGTGAAGCGAGCGCTTAGACCAGCCCCGTTTTTGGCGCTCTCTTTTCTTGCTGGTAAGGAGAACGCAAAGCGGCGCTGCTATAAGCTGCGCTGTTGTGCTTTTTTGCTTTCAACCTCCAATGCGCCGCCATGGATATGTCGCTCCCACTGATTCCTGCGAAACGCTATTTCACCATTGGTGAAGTCGCCCAGCTGTGCTGCGTCAAGCCCCATGTGCTGCGCTATTGGGAGCAAGAATTTACCCAGCTGCGCCCGATGAAGCGGCGCGGTAATCGGCGCTATTACCAGCACCACGAGGTGCTGATGATTCGCCGCATTCGCGACCTGCTCTATGACGAAGGCTTCACCATCAGCGGCGCGCGCAACAAGCTGCGCGCTGCCTCGGCTTTGTTGCCCGCGCCAGAGACAGTCGACGATCTGGACAACTCAGAGGACTTAGATGGGGTAGATAGGCTGGATGGGATAGCGGGATTAGAGGTGCTGGAGCTGGCTGACGACACAGTGCTGCCAGCGTGGCCCGATGGCGTCGCCCCGGCCGCGCATTTACATGGCGACAGAGGCTGCGATGTGGCGGCATTGCATAAAGAATTGTGTGAAATCCGCGCCCTGCTGGCCGGAGAGGATTGATTTTCAGCCTATAATCTGAGGCTTGTCGGTGTGTGGCGCAGCCTGGTAGCGCACTTGCATGGGGTGCAAGGGGTCGAAGGTTCGAATCCTTTCACACCGACCATATGAATCAAGGACTTAGAGTAGAAATGCTCTAAGTCCTTTCTTTTTTGTCTCTCCACAATGGCCCATCGTCCCAACCGTTGCCCCAGCTGCGGGAAAAGCTGGGGTTGATCTCAGTCGTTGCTGAGCGTTTGACCATGCTCTTGAAGCAATATTCCGCAGAGGCTATATTTGTTCATGGCTTGGGATGTTGAATACACAGACGAATTTGGTGGCTGGTGGGCCAGCTTGACGCAAGACGAGCAAGTGTCTTTGGCTGCGTCGGTGCAGTTGCTGCAAGAGCGGGGGCCAGCGTTGGGACACCCGCACAGCAGCGGCATTCATGGCTCAAAACACGGCCATATGCGCGAACTTCGTACCCAGTATGGCGGGCGACCCTTTCGCACGCTGTACGCCTTCGATCCGCGCCGAATGGCGATTCTTTTGATTGGCGGCGACAAGACGGGCGACGACCGCTGGTACGACGTGCGTGTGCCAATGGCCGACCGACTGTATGACCAGCACTTGGTGCAACTTCGACGTGAAGGAGAGATAGATGGCTAAGAAATTTACAGAGCTTCGGGCTGGCATGAGCCAAGCTGCCCGCGAGAGGGCAGATGGCATGGCCCGGCAGATGTTGGCTGAAATGCCGCTCAACGAATTGCGCCAAGCCCGTGGCCTGTCTCAAAAAATGTTGGCTGAAGTGCTGCATGTGCAGCAGCCATCGATTGCAAAAATCGAAAAGCGAACCGATATGTATCTGTCCACCCTGCGCAGCCACATCGAGGCCATGGGCGGTGAGCTGGAGGTGATTGCGCGGTTCCCGGACGGGTCGGTCAAGATCAACAACTTTAGTGACTTGGGGGCTGCCGCGCCAGTTTGACGACAGGGGCGGGCCTGTTCTGATTGAACCGAGATGGCACTGTCGCGTGCTACAAATACTTTGCCATTGAGCGAGCTGTCACCCGCGCCACCCTCAACACCCTCGACAGAAAGAAGCCATGCGTTTCATTCACGCTGCCGATTTGCATATTGACAGTCCGCTGCGCGGTCTGAGCCGTTACCCGGGCGCGCCGCTGGAGCGTTTGCGCGGCGCCACGCGCCGGGCATTAGAGCGCTTGGTGGACTTGGCGCTGGCAGAGCAGGTGGACTTTGTCTTGCTGGCGGGTGATTTGTATGACCGTGACTGGCCCGATTTTCATACCGGACTGTTTGTGCGCGGCCAAATGGTGCGTTTGGCGCGCGCTGGCATTCGGGTGTTTATCGTTCAAGGCAACCACGACGCCCACGGCGTCATCACGCGCCAGGTCAGCTGGCCGGACAACGTCAAACTGTTCTCCAGCCGCAGCGCCGAATCCGTGCATTGGCCAGAACTGGGCGTCGCTATCCATGGCCGCAGTTTTCCCGACCGCGCCGTGCCCGAAGATTGGGTGCCTGACTACCCGCCTGCGCAGCCGGGCTGCTTCAACATTGGCCTGCTGCACACCAGTTTGACGGGTGCCGAAGGGCACGACACCTACGCTCCCACCAGCTTGGCGCTGCTGCGCACCAAGGGCTATGACTACTGGGCGCTGGGGCATATCCACCAGCGCCAAGTGGTTTGCCAGCAGCCGCGCGTGGTGTTTTCGGGCAATTTGCAGGGCCGCCACGCCAAAGAAACCGGCCCCAAAGGCTGCGAATTGGTGACGGTGCAGGGTGCCCACATCAACAGCCAGCCGATAGCGCTGGATGTGGTGCGCTGGCACCAGTTGGCGCTGGACGTGACGGCGATCGATACGCTCGATGATTTCACCGCCTCTGTGGCGGCGCAGTTGCAAGCCCTGACGCCGACGGCGGCCAGCGATGTGTTGCACGCCGTGCGCGTGGTGCTGACCGGCGCATCGGCTTTGCACGCGCTAGAAGCCGCGCAGCCGGGCACGCTGGCCGCTGCCGTGCAGGCCGCCGCGCAAGATGTGCGCGACGCTGATATGTGGATTGAGCGTGTGCATTTGGCGTTGCGCTCGGCCCTCGATCGGGCGCAGCTGGCGCAGGGCACTGACGCGATTGCTGAGTTGGTGCGCGGCGTCGATGCGCTGGCGCAAGACCCGGCGGCGCTGGCCGACTTGTGCCGCACCCATTTGGCCGAAGTGCTGAACAAAATGCCGGCAGAAGTGAGCAGCACTTTGACTGCCTCGGCATCTGCTGCTGCATCCGCTGCGGCGCTGGACGACTTGCCGCGCCTCGATCAGCCCGAAGATTTGCTGGCCTTGCTGCGCGATGCCGAAGCCACCTTGCTGGCCCGCCTGAACCCTGCCAGCCGCACCGAGGTGGCCTGATGAAAATCCACACCCTGTTTTTGCACGCCTTTGGCCCGTTTACGCAAACGGTGCTGGACTTCAGCGGCAGCGCCCAACTGCACTTGGTGTATGGCCCCAACGAGGCCGGTAAATCGTCGGCACTGCGGGCCATGGGCGACTTGCGCTATGGCATTCATGCGCAGAGCAAAGACGATTTTCTCCACGCCTACCGCGAGATGTCTTTGGCCGGCACTTTTGTCGATGCCTCCGGCCAGCTGCTGGGGCTGGCGCGGCGCAAAGGCAATAAAGACACGCTGCTGCTGGCTGACCCGCAGACCGGCGCGCCGCTGGCCGGCAGCACGGTCACCCCGGCGATGTTGCTGGCGCTGACGGGCGGCGTCGATCGGCAGCAATTTGACACTTTGTACGCGCTGGACGCTGAACGCTTGCGCAAAGGCGGGCAACAGCTGATCCAAGGCGAAGGCGAATTGGGTGCAGCGCTGTTTGAAGCCAGCACCGGCACCGCTGGCATCCAAGCCATGCTGGCCACGCTGGCCAATGACGCCAAACGCTATTACGCGCCGCGTGGCCAGACGATGGTGCTCAACGAGGCGGCGCGCCAGCTCGACGAGGCGCAGCAGCGCTACAAAAAAGCCATCACCCGCCCCGAGCAATGGAAGCAGCTAGAGCGCGCCCAGCAAGAAGCCCAGCAGCAGCTGAGCGACATCCGCACGCAACTGACCAGCCAGCGCCAGCGCGTGGCGCAATTGGCCGAGCTGCGCGCTGTCGAGCCTTTGCTGCGCGACTTGGACGCTGCCGCGCAGCACTGGCAACAGGTGCAGGGCAGTGTGGCCTTGGCCGCCGACGCCCGCGAACAGCGCTTGGCCGCGCAAGAGCAAGCCCGTCAAGCGCAAGAAATGCTGCAAGCCGCCGACGCCGCCTTGCAGCAGTGCCAGCAAGACTTGCAAGGCCAGTCGCCCGAGCCGCTGCTACTGGCGCACAGCGGCGCCATTGAGCGACTGCACACCGACGCCGCCCAGGTGCGGCGCACACGCGATGAAGTGGCGCGTTTGCAGGCCATTACCCACACCGAAGCCGAACAACTGCGCGCCCAGGCCGAGCGTTTGGGCGTGCCTGTCAGCGCGGGGCATAACCTGCACGCGCTGCACTCCCTGCACGCCATATCGGCGCAAATGCCGTCTGCTGACGAGCACAGCGCTGCCGAACA
Organism: Giesbergeria sp.; assembly: GCA_017988165.1. Classification (GTDB taxonomy): domain Bacteria; phylum Pseudomonadota; class Gammaproteobacteria; order Burkholderiales; family Burkholderiaceae_C; genus Simplicispira. The sequence continues at coordinate 30,675 of JAGNSH010000001.1, forward strand.
AGCGCTGCAACAGATGCACGACGCGCGCCACAGCCTGCACAGCGCCCTTGCCCAGCAAGAGGCTTTGACGGCCCGCCAGCAACAGCTACAGCAACTACAACAACAAGCGCAGGCGCTGGTGTCACCGCAGCAGCAGCAGGCGCTGTCCTTGGCTTTGCAGCGTGCGCTGTCCTTGGGTGATGCCGAGCCGCGCCGAGAGGCCTTGCAGCGCGCCGCCGACGCTGACCAGCGCAAGCTGCAACAAACCCTGAAAGACATGGGCTTGACAGCGGCGCAGGACTTGTCAGCGCGGGGGCATTTGGCCAGCGCCCGCATAGACGACTACGAGCAAGCGCAAAACGCATGGCACAGCGCCGCCGCGCTTGACCACAGCGAATTGCAAACACTGGACAAGCACCTGGCCGAGCAACAACGCCGCCGCGCCGGCTTGGGCGCGGTGGGCGAAGTCATCACCGCCGCCACTTTGCAGCAAGCGCGGGCGCTGCGTGAGCAAAACTGGCAGGGCGTGCGCGCCGCGTTTGTCGTGTGTGCTAGCCCGACGCCGGCCAACCACAGCGCGCTGGTGCAAGACTTTGAGCGCGCCCAAAACGAGGCCGACCGCCAAGCCGATTTGCTGCGCGAAGGAGCGCAACGCGCCGCGCAGATCACCGAATGCGAGCAGCGCATTGCCGAAATGCAGCAAGCGCAGCAGGCGCTGATCGCCCGCCAAGCCGAGCGCCAGACCGCGCTGGCCGCCAGCCAAGCGCGCTGGGCGCAGACGCTGGCCCAAGCTGGCGTGCCTCTGGGCGGCGCCGCCGAAGTGCGCGAATGGCTGCAACTGCGCCACAGTGCGCTAGAGCAACAAGAGCGTTGGCAGCAAAAGAGCGACGAACAAACGGCACTGCAAGCGCAAATCGACAGCGCCCAAAGCGCGCTATGCGCCGCGCTCGCCGCTTTGGGTGCGGTGATACCGCCAGACGCCAGCGATTTGGCCAGCCAAGTGGCGCTTGGCACCGCTTTGGAGCGCGATCTGGTACGCCAACGCGCCGCCATCGAGCAGCGCAGTCAAGACTTGGCCGATGTGGCGCAAGGCCTCCAAGCGCAAGCGCGCCAAGTGGCGCAGCAACAGCAACAAGTCCAGGCCAGCCAAAGCGCCCTCGGTGTGCATTGCCAGCGGTTGTACCTGTGCGCTGATGCTGCGCCCGCGCAGGTGCGGGCGCAATGCCAAGCGATGCGCGACTGGAGCAGCGCTTATCTGCTGCACCACAAACAATTGCTGCAACTGCACGCCCTGCAAGCCCACGCCAGCGCACTGGCCAGCGACGCCGCAGCGCTGGGCGCGCGGCTGAACGAGCCTTTGAGCGAGCCGATAGAACTTTGGGTAGACGCGCTGGCGCGCCGCTTGGCGCAATCGCGCGAGGCCAGCGCCCTGCACGCCGCGCTGCGCAAGACCGAGGCCGCCGAACACCAGCGCCAACAGCGCGCCCAAGCCCTTTTGGCCAGCGCCCAGCAAACGCTGGCTGCGCTGTGCGCGCAGGCGCAGGTCGGCCAAGCCGAGGCGCTGCCCGAAGCCGAAGATCAGTCGCAGCAGCGCCGCGCCGCCGAGCAGCGCTGGCAGGCGTCGACGCTGCAACTGGCCAAAACCTCCGCGCAAGACGCCAACGCCCTGCGCGCCGCGCTGGCGCAGCAAGACAGCGCCGCGCTAGATCAAGAAAAACAGGCGTGCATAGCGCATATTGAGCAGCTAGAGGGCGACGAAAAAACCGCCATTGCCACCGCCTACGCCGCCCAACAGGCGCTGGCGGCCATCGACACCTCTGACGCTGCTGCGCTGGCGCGTGAAGAAATGGAATCTGCCGTCGCCCGCTACCGCGCTGGCGTGCGCCCGTGGGCGCAGCTCAAGCTGGCCCATGCCCTGCTGTCCCAAGCGCTGCGCCGCCACCGCGAGCAGGCGCAAGGGCCGGTGCTGGCGCTGGCCAGCGGCTATTTTTGCCAGATGACTGGCGGGCGCTTTGCACGCTTGCTGGTCGATGCCGATGGCCATGGCCATGGCGAAAACCCACTGCTGCTGGCCCAGCCCGAGCAGGGCGCGCCCATCGGCATCGCCGCGCTGAGTGAAGGCACCGCCGACCAATTGCACCTAGCGCTGCGTTTGGCCGCGCTGCAAGTGCAGCGCCAGCCCGAGCGCCAAACGTCGCAAACGTCGCAAACGTCGCAAATGCTGCCAATGCCGCTGGTGCTGGACGACGTGCTGATGACCGCCGACGACGCCCGCGCCGCCCAAATGCTGCAAGCGCTGGCGCAGTTTGCCGCGCAGCAGCAGGTGCTGGTGTTCACCCACCATCGGCATTTGCTGGAGATTGCCAAGCGCAGCTTGCCCGCTGGTGTGCTGCGGGTGCATACGCTGTAGCGGCAGAGGTAAATTTAAGCCAAAACGGCCTCTAGCCCTTACGTAGCAAGCGCTTGCAGCTATCATTTTTAATATTTTTTGACGCTTTATATGGCTACCAGACAACAGGTATGCTTGCCGCCCTATGACCACTCACTTTGGCCTCATCATCGTTGGCGATGAAATTTTGTCTGGCAAACGCCAAGACAAACACCTGCCCAAAATCATCGAACTGCTGGCCGCACGCGGCTTGGCGCTGTCCTATGCCGACTATGTCGGTGACGAGCCCGAACGCATCACCCAAGCCTTGGCGCGCGCCTTTGCTTCGGGCGACACGGTGTTCAGCACCGGCGGCATTGGCGCTACACCGGACGACCAAACCCGCCAAAGCGCAGCGCGCGCGCTGGGCGTGCCGCTGCAAGCACACCCGCAGGCGCAGGCGCTGATTTCTGAGCGGATGCAAGAAATAGCGCTGGAGCGCGGCGAAACCTACGACGCCCAGAGCCCAGACAACCTGCACCGCTTGAACATGGGCGTGTTTCCGGCGGGCGCCCGCATCATTCCCAACAGCTACAACAAAATTGCCGGCTTTAGCTGTACTGGCAGCGGTGGTGGCAGCGTTCACTTTGTGCCCGGTTTTCCGGTCATGGCGTGGCCGATGATCGAGTGGGTGCTCGATCAGCACTGCGCCCACCTATTTCACCAAGCGCCGCAAACCGAACACTCGGTGCTGGTGTTTGGTGCCATGGAAGCGAGCCTGACACCGCTGATGGAGCGCATTGAGCGCGATCACGCCGGCGTGCGCGTGTTCAGCCTGCCCAGCGTCGATCACCCGCTGCATGGCCGCCATATTGAGCTGGGCGTGAAAGGCCCGTCGGCGGCTATTCCTGCGGCGTGGGCTGATTTGCGCGCCGGTCTGCACCAAGCTGGTGCAAATTGCGGCACCGAATTGGTGCGCAATGTGTGATGGCTGGCGCCGCCGTGGTGCCATAGCCGCAGCGCTGGCCGCACAGCCTGTCGCCGCGCCGCTGGTTTGGCACTTGGCATACAACCTGCTTATCACTTCATAGTTGTATTTTTAACCCGCGTTTTTCAGGAGAGATTGATGGCCCAGACCGTTGCAGACGTGATGAAGATGGTGCAAGACAACGAAGTCAAATTCGTCGACTTTCGCTTTACCGACACCCTTGGCAAGCAGCACCACACCACGGTGCCGGTGTCGCATTTCGACGAAGACAAGTTCTCGTCCGGCCACGCTTTTGATGGCTCATCGATTGCTGGCTGGAAGGGCATCGAGTCGTCGGATATGCAGCTCATCCCCGACCCCAACACCGCCAACATTGACCCGTTTTTTGAAGAGCCCACGCTCATCTTGAACTGCGACGTCATCGAGCCGGGCGACGGCAAAGCCTACGACCGTGACCCGCGCTCGATTGCCAAGCGCGCCGAGGCGTATCTGAAAGCCTCGGGCTTGGGCGACACCGCCTTTTTTGGGCCAGAGCCAGAATTTTTTATCTTTGACGGCGTGCGCTGGTGCAACGAGCCGGGCAAGGTGATGTACGAAATCGAAGAATACGAAGCGCCCTGGAACTCGGGCCGCGACCTCGAAGGCGGCAACCGCGGCCACCGCCCCACCACCAAGGGCGGCTACTTTCCAGTGCCCCCGGTGGACAGCACACACAACCTGCGTGCCGAGATGTCCTTGATTTTGGAGTCGCTGGGCATTCCGGTGGAAGTGTTCCACCACGAAGTGGCGGGCGCCGGCCAAAACGAAATCGGCACCCGTTTCAGCACCTTGGTGCAGCGCGCTGACTGGACGATGCTGCAAAAGTACGTCATCCATAACGTCGCCAACAGCTACGGCAAAACCGCCACCTTCATGCCCAAGCCCTACGCCGGTGACAACGGCTCGGGAATGCACGTACACCAGTCGGTCTGGAAAGATGGCAAAAACTTGTTTGCTGGCGACGGCTACGCTGGTTTGTCGGACTACGCGCTGTATTACATCGGCGGCATCATCAAGCACGCCCGTGCGCTCAACGCCATCACCAACCCCGGCACCAACAGCTACAAGCGCTTGGTGCCGCACTACGAAGCACCCGTGAAACTGGCCTATTCGGCTAAAAACCGCTCAGCCTCGATCCGTATCCCCTACGTGTCAAACCCCAAAGGCCGCCGCGTCGAAGCACGTTTCCCCGATCCACTGATGAACCCGTACTTGGGTTTTGCCGCGCTGTTGATGGCCGGCTTGGACGGTGTGGAAAATAAAATCCACCCCGGCGAAGCCGCGACCAAAGACCTCTACCACCTGCCGCCTGAAGAAGACAAGCTGGTGCCCACCGTCTGCCACAGCCTGGACCAAGCGCTGGAAGCACTGGACGCCGATCGCGCCTTCCTGACCAAGGGCGGCGTGTTCTCCGACAATATGCTGGACGCCTACATTGAGCTGAAAATGGGCGAAGTCACACGCTTTCGCACGGCGGTACATCCGGTTGAATACGATATGTATTACTCGCTGTAAAGCGCGTAGCCCGCTGGCGCTGCTGGGCGCCAGCCAATAAACCAAGGCGGTGCAATACCGCCTTTTTTATTGCCCCAGCGCCGGGAACTGGCGCGGCGCCAGCGCCCTCTCATGCACCATTGGATGCATTTGCGCGTCTTTTTGGCCGATGGGCCCAACGGGCTTTGGGAGATACTCGGCCCCTGCCCCTGCCACTGCCCGTTAGCGGCGCTGCGTGAGAAATTGATGAAAAAAACGCTTTTTACCCTGCTGTCCACCTTGTTGCTCGGCGCTTGGTGTGCGCCAGCCGCTTGGTCACAAGACCGCATCTACCGCTGCGGCAACGAATACACCAACAACGCCAGCCAAGCCAAAGACCGTGGCTGCAAGCTGGTCGAGGGCGGTAACGTCACCGTGCTGCAAAGCTCGCGCCCAGCGGCGGCGTCTTCTGGTTCTTCTGGGGCTTCGTCGTCCTCGTCTTCGTCCTCGTCCTCGTCTTCATCTTCTGCTTCTACGGCCAGCTCACCGGCCAACGCGCCGCGTGTCGATACCAGCACCCAGCGCACGCGCGATTCAGACGCGCGCATTATTTTTGAGGCCGAGCTGCGCAAAACCGAAAGCCGCCTGGCCGAGTTGACCAAGGAATACAACAACGGCGCGCCCGAGCGCAATGCACTGGACTTGCGCAACCCGCAGCAATACATGGATCGCACCGCAGAGCTCAAAGCCAATATCGCCCGCACCACCAGCGACATCGAGAGCATTCGGCGCGAATTGGGCCGCATCTCGCGCTAAGTGAGCGCCGTCTCTGCTATCGCTCCTGCGGCCAGCCGCTTTCAGGCGCTGGATTTTTTGTCTTTGCTGGTGGCGGTGCTGCACAGCGATGGCACGCTGCTGTTTGCCAACGCCGCGCTAGAAAACACCTTGGGCCTGTCGCGGCGCACGCTGCAAGGCATGGAGTTGGCGCCGTTTTTTTCTGACCCACAGCTGCTGCACACGGCGCTACAGGCAGCGCGCCAGCATGACTTTGCCACGCTGCGCTTTGAAGCCAGCTTGCAGCGCCCGGCGCAAGAGGCGGTGCCGGTACACGTCAGCGTCGCCGCCACCGATGGGGCTGGCGAGGTGCTGGTCGAGCTGTGGCCGCTGGCGCAACAAGTGCGCCAAGAACGCGAAGAACGCCTGCGCGAACAAGCCCATGCGCACAAAGAGCTGATCCGCAATTTGGCGCACGAAATCAAAAACCCGCTGGGTGGCTTGCGCGGCGCGGCGCAGTTGCTGGAAATGGAACTAGAGCTGACCCACCCCGCCCTGACCGAATACACCCAAGTCATCGTTCACGAGGCCGACCGCTTGCAAAGCCTGGTCGACCGGCTGCTGGAGCCGCACCGCCATCCGCACCAAGTGGGTGATGTGAACATCCATGAGGTCTGTGAGCACGTTCGCACGCTGGTGCTACTGGAGTATCCGCAGGGCCTGAGCGTGGTGCAGGACTACGACATCTCTATCCCCGAGCTGCGCGGTGACCGCGCGCAGTTGTTGCAAGCGCTGCTCAACATCGTGCAAAACGCCGCCCAAGCACTGGCCGATCGCATGGCGCGCGGTGAGCCGGCGCGCATCACGCTGCGCACGCGGGTGGCGCGCCAAGTCACCATTGGCCGCGAGCGCCACAAGTTGGCACTGCAATTGCATGTCATCGACAACGGCCCGGGCGTGCCCGAGGCGCTGCGCGAACGCATTTTTTATCCGCTGGTGTCCGGACGCGATGGCGGATCGGGCTTGGGGTTGGCGCTGGCGCAAACCTTTGTGCAGCGCCACCATGGCCTTTTAGAGTGCGACAGCGTGCCGGGCTGCACCGATTTTCACTGGCTGATTCCGTTGCCTTAAAGCCAAGCCAAGCCAAGCTAGCAGCGGCAGCGGGCGTTTTTTCAACATGCGTACCTGCGAGAACTGTGTATGAAGCCGATTTGGTTGGTAGATGACGATCCCTCGATCCGCTTTGTGCTGGAAAAAGCCTTGGCGCGCGAGCAACTGCCCACGCGCAGCTTCAGCCACCCGCAAGAGGTGTTAGCGGCGCTGGCCCAAGTGGCGCCAGACGGTGCAGACAGCGCAAACAGCGCAAACAGCCCAGACGCCGCCGCAGTCGGGCCACAAGTGCTGGTGAGCGACATCCGAATGCCCGGCAGCTCGGGGCTGGATTTGCTGGAGCAAGTCCACGCCTTGCAGCCGGGCCTGCCGGTGATCATCATGACGGCCTACTCTGACCTAGACAGCGCCGTCTCGGCCTTTCAGCGCGGCGCGTTTGAATACCTGCCCAAACCGTTTGACGTGCATAAAGCGGTAGCGCTGATTCGCCGTGCGGTGCAAGAAAGCCAGCGCGAAGAAGTGGCGCAAGACAGCCCGGTGGCCAGCACCGAAATGCTGGGCCAAGCGCCGGCCATGCAGGACGTGTTTCGCGCCATTGGCCGCCTGAGCGCCAGCCAAGTGACGGTGCTGATCACCGGCGAGTCGGGCACGGGCAAAGAACTGGTGGCGCGTGCGCTGCACCGGCATTCGCCCGTCGCTGGTGGGCCGTTTGTCGCCATCAACACCGCCGCTATTCCCAAAGATTTGCTCGAATCAGAACTGTTTGGCCATGAGCGCGGCGCCTTTACCGGCGCCCAAACGCTGCGCCGTGGCCGCTTTGAGCAGGCCGAGGGCGGCACTTTGTTTTTGGACGAAATTGGCGATATGCCGCTGGACTTGCAGACACGGCTGCTGCGCGTGCTCTCGGACGGGCAGTTCTACCGTGTCGGTGGCCACAGCAGCGTGGCCTCGCGGGTGCGCGTGATAGCCGCCACCCACCAAAACCTAGAGCTGTGCGTGCGCGAAGGCAGCTTTCGCGAAGACCTGTTTCACCGCCTGAACGTGATTCGCCTGCGCCTGCCAGCGCTGCGCGACCGCCGTGAAGACATTGCCCTGTTGACGCGCCATTTTTTGCAGCACAGCGCGCGCCAGTTGGGTGTGCCGGCCAAGCGCATGGCGGACGCCGCGCTGGCGCAGTTGGCGCAGTTTGAGTTTCCTGGCAACGTGCGCCAGTTAGAAAATATTTGCCACTGGCTGACGGTGATGGCGCCAGCGCTGGTGGTGTCGCAGCAAGACCTGCCGCCCGAGGTGCTGGCCAGCAGCTACGGCCAGTTTTTGGCGCCCGATCCGCAGAGCTCCGCCGTGGCCGCAGCGCCGGACTTGGCGTTGGCGGCGCTGGCTGTGCCAACGCCGCCGCTGGACGCCCCGTGGGAAGCGGCGCTGGCCGCGCAGGTGCAAACACTGCTGGCGGCACAGCAGCCGCACTTGTGGGAGCTGCTGACGCACCGCTTTGAGGCGCAACTGATCACCAGCGCCCTGCACGCCACCCAAGGCCGGCGCATGGAGGCGGCGCAGCGTTTGGGCCTAGGGCGCAACACCCTTACGCGCAAAATCCAAGAATTGGGCTTGGATACTAAAAATAGTGGTGAAAACAGCCTCTAGCCCTTATGCAGCAAGCGCTTGTAGCTATTAAATAAATAGTATGTTGCGGCTTGTAGTCTGCTGGCTCAGGCAGTCAGCGTCACCACCACCGGTGCGTGGTCGCTGGGCTGGGGGTTTTTGCGCGGCGCACGGTCAATCTGGCAGGCGCTGACGCTGCTGTGCAGCGCGGCGCTGACCAGGATGTGGTCAATGCGCAATCCCCGGTTTTTTTGAAACCCCAACATTCGGTAATCCCACCATGAGTAGCTTTTCTCGGGCTGCTCAAACAGCCGATAAGCGTCTGTCAACCCCAGCGCCAGCAGCGCCTCAAAATGCGCTCGCTCCTCGGGCGTGTGGTGGATGCTGCCTTGCAGGCCGACCGGGTCGTAAGAGTCGCGGTCTTCGGGCGCGACGTTGAAGTCGCCCACCAACACCAAGCGCGGGTGTGCGACCAGTTCCGCCTTCACCTGTGCGTGCAGGGCCTCCAGCCAGCGCATCTTGTAGGCAAATTTTTCGCTGCCCGGCTCCTGCCCATTGACAAAATACCCGTTCACCACCCGCAACGGCCCCTGTGGCGTCTCCAGTGTGGCCGCGATGACGCGCGCTTGTGGGTCGTCAAAACCGGGGATGTTCTTCACTACGCTGTGCAGCGGCTGGCGGCTGAGCAGGGCGACGCCGTTATAGGTTTTCTGCCCAAAAAAAGCCGCGTGGTAGCCGGCGGCCAGCAACGGTTCGACCGGAAAATTCTCGTCGCTGAGTTTCAGCTCTTGCAAGCACAGTACCTCCACCGGATTGGCTGTAAGCCAGTCCAGCACCTGCGGCAGGCGTACTTTGAGGGAGTTGACGTTCCAGGTGGCGATTTGCATGGCAGATGAGGTCAGTAAGGCAGAAACCATCGATGGTAGCCGCCGACTGCGGCGATTTTTTGCTATAAAAGCGTTATAACTAAACGTATACTTCGCTATTGTTTTTCGCAATCCACTGTTTTGAAAGCGTGTCCTTATGTCTTACCGTCCCGTAAAAAGTGCATTTGCTGTTCTTGTTTTGTCTGCTGCGGTGGGTGCCACTTGGGCGGGGGAGGTGACGGTGTCGGCCGCCGCCAGCCTGACCAACGCCTTCAAAGACATTGCCCAAAGCTACGAGGCGCAAAACCCCGGCACCAAGGTGCTGCTGAATTTTGGCGCGTCGGGCGCGTTGTTGCAGCAGATGGCCAAGGGTGCGCCGGTGGATGTGTTTGCCTCGGCAGACCAAGAAACCATGGACAAGGCGCAAAAAGAAGGCTTGGTGCTGGCCGCTGACCGCAAAGATTTTGTGCGCAACAAGCTGGTGCTGATTGTTCCGACCGACGCCAAACTGGTGCCCGCCAGCCTGAGCGACTTGACCCAAACCGGCTACACCCGCGTGGCGATTGCCAACCCGGCCAGCGTGCCCGTGGGTCGCTATTCGCAAACCGCGTTGGAGGCTGCCAAACTCTGGCCCGCCCTACAGACCAAAGCCGTCAATACGCAAAACGTGCGCCAGTCGCTGGATTACGTGGCGCGTGGTGAGGTCGATGCTGGCTTTGTCTATGCCACCGACGCCGCCATCATGAAAGACAAGGTCAAAGTGGCGTTTGAGGTGCCACTGCAAACCGTCATCCTCTACCCGATTGCTAAAACCGCCGCCAGCACGCATGCGGCCGATGCCACCTCGTTTATCAACTACTTGGCCACACCAGCAGCGCAGGACATCTTGGGCAAATACGGCTTTGCCAAACCCTGAGCGGTCTGCGCGCAAGTACTTGAAGGGGCCGTAAAACATGGACGTGGCCTGGTCAGCGCTGAGTTTGTCGCTGCAAGTAGCGGGATGGGCGACGGCGCTGAACTTGGTGCTGGGCATTGGCGTGGGCTACCTGCTGGCGCGCACCCGCTTTGTTGGGCGCGATTTACTGGACACCTTACTGACGCTACCGATGGTGATGCCGCCCACGGTGCTGGGCTACTACCTGCTGGTGCTGCTGGGGCGCAATGGTTGGATTGGCAAATGGCTGCAAGACAGCTTTGGCATCAACCTGATTTTTACCCTCAAAGGCGCGGTGATTGCTGCCACCATCGTGGCGTTTCCACTGGTATTTAAGCCGGCGCGCGCCGCGTTTGAGGCGATTGACAGCCAGGTCGAAGAAGCTGGCCGCGTGCTGGGTATTTCTGAAGTTGGCATCTTTTTGCGCATCACGCTGCCGCTGGCGTGGCGCGGCATTTTGGCCGGTGTGCTGCTGGCGTTTGCGCGCGCACTGGGCGAATTTGGCGCGACGCTGATGGTGGCAGGCAGCATTCCCGGCAAGACACAAACGCTGTCGATTGCCGTTTATGAAGCGGTGCAAGCCGGTCAAGACGAGATTGCCAACACGCTGGTGTTGATTACCTCGCTGGTATGCGTGGTGGTGCTGCTCAGTGCTGGCCGCTTGGCACCGGGGCGCGTGGCGCACCGCTCTTGAACAGACACCGAGAAAACCATGCAGCTCGACATCGACATCCGCAAAACGCTGCGCTCTGGCCAGCGGGTGTTTCAGCTCAACGCGCGTTTTTCTGCCGAGGGCCAGCGCGTGGTGGTGGTCGGGCCGTCGGGCGCGGGCAAAAGCCAGCTG
>JAGNSH010000148.1 GCA_017988165.1 Giesbergeria sp.
GGTGTTTTATGGCCAAAACCCAATGAATACCAGCGGTGTTAGCTATGATTTTTTCTTGGGTGGTGCGCCTAGCGGGCAGGCCGCCAGGTTGTCCAAGATGGGGCAGTCGGGGCGGTCGTCGCCGTGGCAGCACTGCACTAACGATTGCAGGCTGCGCTGCATGGCTTGCATATCAGCGATGCGTTGGCTCAGGGTGCTGATGTGCGCTTGGGCAATGCGCTTGACGTGGCTGCTGGCGCGGGCTTTGTCTTGCCACAGGCCAAGCAGGGTGGCGATTTCGGCGATAGAAAAGCCCAAGTCGCGGGCGCGGCGGATAAAGCGCAGGGCGTGGATGTCGGCGTCGGTGTATTGGCGGTAGCCGCTGTCGGTGCGCGCCACCGACACCAGCAGACCGAGCTTTTCGTAGTGGCGCACCATGCGCGGCGAGACGCCGGCGCGCTGCGCCGCGGTGCCAATGGGTACCAGCTCGCCAGCGTCAGCGTCAACAAGGGTGCGCGGCGGGCCCATTAGGAGACGGTGTAACCCTCTTCGGTGATAGCGATGACCAAGACGTCGCGCGGCTCGATGCTGTCGACGGTGACGGTGTCGTTGGGGCGATCGATTTCGACCACGGCTTGGCGGTCGATGCGTTTGATGGCATCAGTGATCGACTTCTCGCAGTGGGCGCAGAGCATATCTTTGATGTTGAATTTGTGTTTCATGGGGTCGCGTGTTTCAAAGGGTGGACAGAGGGTGGGAAAGCAAAGCTTGCCACCGCCAAGCTTAACGCCATGGCAAGGTCAAAGGCCGGGCGGCAGCGATGGCTGGTGGGCTATTTTGACCCGCAGCTTGACCTTGTCATTGCGTTAGGGTTTACGGTGGTGGCTATGAACACCCCTACCGAGCCTTCTGCCGCCGCCAGCGCTGGCAGTGCCCCAAGTACCCAAAATACCCAAGAAATTGATATGTCGATTGGCGGCATGACCTGCGCCAGTTGCTCGGGCCGTGTCGAGCGCGCGCTGCGCAAGGTGCCCGGCGTGGTCGAGGTGGCGGTGAATTTGGCCACCGAGTCGGCGCGGGTGCAGGTGGCCTTGCCCGAGGGCAGCGACGCCGCCGCCATGGACGCGCTGCTGCGGCGCACAGTGCGCAACGCCGGCTACGAGCCTTTGAGCGGCGCAGCCAGCGCCGCGCGCGAAGAAGAGCCGTCGCCGTGGGCCGGTTTTGCCCCGGTGGCTATCGGCTTGCTGCTGTCGGCGCCGCTGGTGTTGCCCATGTTGGGCGACCTGTTGGGCCAGCACTGGATGCTGCCGGCTTGGGCGCAGTTTGTGTTGGCTACGCCGGTGCAGTTCATTTTGGGCGCGCGTTTTTACAAGGCGGGCTGGGCGGCGGCCAAGGCGCTGGCGGGCAATATGGATTTGTTGGTGGCCATTGGCACCAGTGCTGGCTGGGGGCTGTCGATGTGGCTGTGGCTGACGGCTGCGCCAGGCACTGCGCCGCATCTGTACTTTGAAGCCTCTGCTGTCGTCATCACGCTGGTGCTGCTGGGCAAGTGGCTAGAAGCGCGCGCCAAGCACCAAACTGCGGCGGCGATTCGCGCACTGTACGGCCTGCGCCCCGAGGTGGCGCATTTGCTGGGGCGTGACGGCGAGGTTGATGTGCCGGTGTCGGAAGTGATGCTGCATGACCATGTGGTGGTGCGCCCCGGCGAGCGCTTTCCGGTCGATGGCACGCTGCTCGAAGGCGATACGCAAGTCGATGAATCCATGCTGACCGGCGAGCCACTGCCCGTCGTCAAAAGCGTGGGCGATGCGCTTACGGGCGGCTCCATCAACGGCGAAGGCCGCGTGGTGCTGCAAGTGGGTGCCGTCGGCGCTGAGACGGTGCTGGCGCGCATTATTCGCTTGGTCGAAGACGCGCAAGCGGCCAAAGCGCCGATCCAGCGGTTGGTGGACAAGGTGGCGAATGTGTTTGTGCCGGTGGTGCTCTTGATTGCGCTGGCGACGCTGCTGGGCTGGCTGTGGGCGGGCGTGGGCTTTGAAGTGGCGCTGATCCGCGCCGTAGCGGTGCTGGTGATTGCCTGCCCGTGCGCGCTGGGGCTGGCGACGCCAGCGGCCATCATGGCCGGCACCGGCGTGGCGGCCAAACACGGCATTTTGATCAAAGACGCGCAGGCGCTGGAGCTGGCGCACCAAGTCGATACGGTGGTGTTTGACAAAACCGGCACGCTCACCGTCGGCCAGCCGCGCTTGACGGCGCTGGACATCGCGCCGGCTCTGGACGAGGCCACGGTGCTGCAAGCCGCCGCCAGCGTGCAAAGTGGCAGTGAACACCCGCTGGCGCGTGCGGTGGTGCAAGCGGCGCAGCAGCGCGGTTTGGCCCTGACCGTGCCGCAGGCGCTGCACGCCGTGCCGGGGCGCGGCACCGAGGGCGAGGTGGGCGGCCAGCGCTATGTGCTGGGCAGTCTGCGCTGGATGCAAGAGCTGGGCGTGGCGCTGGGCCCGCTGGCGGCGCGGGCGCAGCAGTTGCAAGACGACGGCGCCACCGTCTCGGCCATGGCGGCGCGCACGGCGCAGGGCTTGCAGTTGCAGGCGCTGATGGCCTTTGGCGACGAGCCCAAGCCGGGGGCGCGTGCGGCGCTGGCGCAGCTCAAGGCGCGCGGCATTCGCACGGTGATGATTTCGGGCGACAACCAAGGCGCGGCTGAAGCCATGGCACTGCGCCTGGGTCTAGACCCCGACGCTGGCGATGTGCGCGCCGAGGTGCTGCCCGGCGACAAAGCCGCACAGGTGCGCGCCTTGCAGCGCAGCGACGGCCAGCGCCGGCGCATCGTGGCCATGGTCGGCGACGGCGTGAACGATGCGCCGGCGCTGGCTGCAGCGGACGTCGGCATGGCCATGGGCAACGGCACCGACGTGGCGATGCACGCCGCCGGCATCACGCTGATGCGCGGCGACCCGCAACTGGTGGCGGCGGCGCTGGATATTTCGCACCGCACGGTGCTGAAAATTCGGCAGAACCTGTTTTGGGCCTTTGCTTACAACGTCGCTGGCATTCCGCTGGCGGCGCTGGGCTACTTGAGCCCGGTGGTGGCGGGCGCGGCGATGGCGCTCAGCTCGGTCAGTGTGGTGACCAATGCGCTGCTGCTCAAGCGCTGGCGCATGAAGGAGTAAATCAACAATTCGATACGCTTTGTCTGGCAAACTGCAACGCTGTTACCGCGCGGGGTTCACCAAGTGCCAGAGCTTCAATCTGGCCACAGAGGAAGTACACACCATGTCGATTTACACGCTAATGCGTTTGTTCACCATCCGCTTTCGAATGCTCAGCGCCATTGGCGTAGTGCTGGTGTTGATGGCGGTGATTGGCGGTGTCGGTATGTTTGGGATGTTGCGCTTGCACGACCTGAGTGGGCATTTCATCACCCACTCCTTCGCTCAAGCCGGGCAACTGGGCCAGTTGCGCAGCGCCTTGGGCAATGTGCGCGCGCACGAGAAAGATATGTTGCTGGCGCAAGGCCAGCCCGAGGCGCTAGCGCAAGCGCAAACCGCTTGGGCGGCAGCGCTGGACGACGCCAAAAAAACCTTGGGCCTGCTGGCGACCGCGCCCGTTGACGGTGTGGCGGCCAGTGCCGCTGCCACCGGCGACATTGCCCGCAGCGTGGCCACGCGCCTGGACAGTTACCGCAGCCAGTTTGCCGAGGTGGCGCAGCGCTTGCAAGCCCCTGCGCCAGCAGCACCAGCAGCGCCAGTGCCCGCTTTTGTGGCCACAGAGGACGCCGCAGACGCCGCCGCAGACGCCGCGCTGGCTGTGCCTGACCTTGTCCCCACCCCCGTCCCCGTTCCCGTTCCTAATCCAGCGCCGCTGCCGCGCCCCAGCAGCGACAAAGCCAGCGCCGAGTTGGTTGCCGCGCAGCAGTTGGTGCAGCAGCTTGATGCCGCCCTGCAAAAAACAGCGGTGCTGGCCGGGCAAGAGCAAGGCGAAGTGGCGACGCAAATGCAATGGTGGTTTGTGCTGGCGGTGTTGCTGACGATTGCGGTGGTGGCGCCGCTGACCCTGTTGAACATGGTCTCCATCTGTCGCCCGCTGCAGCAGGCGCAGCGCATGGCACGCGCCATTGCCGGGGGCGATTTGTCGCAGCCGATTGAGGCCCAAGGGCGTGACGAAGTGGCCGACCTGCAACGCGCCTTGGCCGAGATGCAGCAAGGCTTGGGCGCGCTGGTAGCGCAGGTGCGTGACGCCAGCGACCACATTGCCAGCGCCAGCCAAGAAATTGCGCTGGGCAACCAAGACCTGTCGCAGCGCACCGAGCAAGCCGCCGGCCATGCCCAAAACGCCGTCTCGTCGCTGGCGCAGCTGACCGAGACGGTGCAGCAAACGGCCTCGTCCTCGCAACTGGCCAATCAGCTGTCGGTATCGGCCTCGGGCACGGCCATGCGCGGCGGTGCAGTGGTGCAGTCGGCTGGGGCCAGCATGACCGATATTTCTGCGTCCAGCCGCAAAATCAGCGACATCATTGGCTTGATCGATTCGATTGCCTTTCAGACCAACATCTTGGCCTTGAACGCCGCCGTCGAAGCCGCGCGCGCTGGCGAACAGGGGCGCGGTTTTGCCGTGGTTGCCAGCGAGGTGCGCAGCCTCGCGCAGCGCTCGGCGGCGGCGGCCAGCGACATCAAACACCTGATCAGCGCCAGCGCCAGCGCCGTCGATGGCGGCGTGCGCCACGTGCAAGACGCTGGCAGCACCATGCAAGACATCGTCGCCAGCGTGCAGCGGGTCGGCG
Source organism: Giesbergeria sp. (assembly GCA_017988165.1). GTDB lineage: Bacteria > Pseudomonadota > Gammaproteobacteria > Burkholderiales > Burkholderiaceae_C > Simplicispira. The sequence continues at coordinate 4,760 of JAGNSH010000148.1, forward strand.
ACATCATTGGTGAAATCTCAGCCGCAGCCTCCGAGCAGTCCAGCGGCATCGGCCAAGTCGGCCAAGCTGTTGGCGAGATTGACCGCATGACGCAGCAAAACGCCGCGCTGGTCGAGCAATCTGCCGCCGCCGCCACCTCGCTGCGCGAGCAAGCGCAGCGGCTGGCGCAGGTGGTGCAGCAGTTCCATCTGGCCGACGGCGTGCAAAGCGTGGCTTTGCAGCAGCGCGCCAGCCGGCCCGCGCGATCGGTGCGATCAGCGTCGGTACCGGTGCCAGCGCCGGCGCCGGCGCGCGCCTTGGCCGCGCCGCCCAAACTGCTGATCCGCTAAAAAAACAAGCTGGCGCCTGAACCGCAGCTGAACGCGCCTTTCAGCATTCGTTCAAGCCAGCCTAGGCAACATGGCGTGGAACGAACGAAAGAGCAACGCCATGCGTATCAAACTTGTACTGGGAATCTGGTTGCTGGGCATTGCCCTGGCATGGCTGGCGGTAGCGCCGCCAGATTTGGGCGTCTCGCCCTTGGTCAACGCCCAAGGTG
>JAGNSH010000034.1 GCA_017988165.1 Giesbergeria sp.
GTTTTCGGTTTCGCGTGCCCTACGGCACGCTGCTGTGCGTCAGCGACAAGCCGCTGCACGGCGAAATCAAGCTGCCCGGCATGGCCAACCATTTCTACCGCGAGCGCGTCGATCAGCACCTGCGCATAGGAATGCGGGCGATTGAAATTTTGCGTGCCGGTGGCGTGCAGCGCCTACACAGCCGCAAGCTGCGCAGCTTTGCCGAAGTGGCGTTCCAATAAAAAAACCCAGCGCACCGCCCCCACAAAGGGCCGTGTACCGGGTTGGGTGGTAAAAGCGCTACCGACTATTTGCTATTATAAAAATAGCTACTAGCGCTTACCCAGCAAGGGCTGGAGGCACTTTTAAGCCGCATCCGCAGTTGCCGCAGCTGCCGCAGTCACTGCGGGCTGGGCGCTGGCCGTGGCGATGGTGTGCACGTTGTGCGAGGTGTGCTGACCAATCAGGCGCGCAGCTTCACGGGCGGCCACGCGGCCTTCATCGGTCGGCACCACCCACACTTCAATCAGGCTGCCTGCTGCGTGGATGGGCTGGGCGCCCAAGTCGGCGCTGGCTTGGGCATTGCGCACCGGGTCAATCTGCACACCCAGCCAGCCCAAACGCTCGCATACCTGCGAACGCAGCACGCTGTCGTTCTCGCCAATGCCGCCGCTAAAGGCCAGCACATCCATGCCGCCCATGCAGGCCACCAAAGCGCCGGTTTCGCGCACTACGCGGTGCGTGAACTGGTCAATGGCGCGCTGCGCGTCGTCGGAGCCATCGCTGCGCAGACGGCGCATATCGGCAGAAATGCCCGACACGCCCAGCAGGCCGCTTTGCTTGTAGAGCAGTTTTTCAATTTGCCCATGTGTCCAGCCCTGCTCCATCAGGTACAGCGGCACACCGGCGTCAAGCGCGCCACTGCGCGTACCCATCATCAAGCCATCCAGCGCAGAAAAGCCCATGGTGGTGGCGCAACTTTGGGCGTTGTTAGCGCCGCACAAGCTGGCACCGTTGCCCAAGTGGGCCATCAGCACCCGGCCACGCGCGCGCTGCGAGTGGTGCAGCAGCTCATCCATGATGAATTGGTACGACAGGCCATGAAAGCCATAGCGGCGCACGCCTTGCGCGGCCAGCGACTGCGGCAAGGCAAAGGCGTAATCGACCTCGGGCAAAGTGGCGTGAAAGGCGGTGTCAAAACACGCCACCTGTGGCAAGTCTGGAAAGGCTTGGCGGAAAGAGCGCACGCCCTCTAGGTTGTGCGGCTGGTGCAGCGGTGCCAGCGAGTTCAGGCGCGACAGGCGCTCTAGCACCTCGTCGGTGACCAGCACGCTTTCGCGAAACTCCTGGCCGCCGTGGACTACGCGGTGCGCCACGGCAATGATGGTCGGCGCGCCTTGCAGGCCCGCCAGCAGTGTGCGCAAGTGCTCTAGTGCTTGGACAAAAGCGCTTCTGCTGGGGTCTAGCGTTAAGGCTTGGCAATGGCGCTCGCCGGCAAATTTCCAGCCAATTTCGGGCGTACCGTCGGGCTCCAGCCCTTGGATGTTGCCCGTCAGCACACTGGCTTGCACTTCACCAGCGTGCAGCGGGTGCAAAGAAAATTTCAGCGAGGATGAACCCGCGTTGACAGCAAGAATAGCCATAGCGTTGAGCCTTTTTGAGTCTTTTTAGTCTTTGAGCAATGCTGCGGCGCGCAAAGTGCGCTCGCGGCGGGCGTCGTAAGCGGCCAGCACCGCCAGCAGCGCCGAAGCGACACGGGCGCTCGGGCCATCAGCACGGCTGGTCAAAGCGATTGGCACGCGCGCGCCCAACACCAAGCCGGCGCCAGTAGCGCCGCCCAAGTATTCGAGCTGTTTGGCGAGCATGTTGCCGCTTTCCAGATCAGGCACGGCCAGGATGTCGGCGTGGCCAGCCACCACCGAGGTGATGTGCTTGATTTCTGCCGCTTCGGCGGAGATAGCGTTGTCAAACGCCAACGGGCCATCCAAGATGCCGCCTTGAATTTGACCGCGATCGGCCATCTTGCACAGCGCCGCCGCATCCAAGGTGGATGGAATGTGGGCACTGACGGTTTCGACCGCCGACAAAATCGCCACCTTGGGCACGTCCACGCCCATGACGCGGGCGAAGTCGATAGCGTTTTGGATGATGTCAACCTTTTCGGCCAGCGTGGGGCGAATGTTCAGGGCGGCGTCGGTGATCAGCAGCGGCTTGGGGTACAGCGGCACGTCAAAACGGAAGACGTGCGACATACGCCGACCAGTGCGCAGCGTCGGCTCGGCCAAGATGGCTTTGAGCATTTCGTCGGTGTGCAGGCTGCCCTTCATGATGACTTCGACTTCGCCGTGCGCGGCCATGCTGGCGGCTTTTTGGGCGGCAGCGTGGCTGTGCTCGACGTCAACAATTTCAACGCCTTCGAGGTCGATGCCCGCTTCGGCAGCGACAAAGCGGATGCGCTTGGCCGGGCCAATCAGCACCGGCACGATCAGGCCGTAGCGGGCCGAATCCATCGCGCCGCTGAGCGAGCCGGTGTCGCACGGATGCACCACCGCGCAGCGCACGGCGTCTTTGCCTGCGGCCAGCGCCAGCAGCTCTTTGAAGCGCATTTCAGGGTCAAACAGCTGAATTTGTGGCGCGTTGACCTTGCGGATACGCACTTTTTCGGTCGGCGGAATGACGCGCGCGGTGCCGTGCAACACGACGGCGCCCTTTTGGTTGGTCACTTGGCAATCGAGCTCGATGCGCTTTTTCTCATCGTCTTTGCTCAGCACCGTGGCCGTCACCGTCAGCGTGTCGCCAATGCGCACGGGCTTGACGAACTTCAGGTTTTGTTCGAGGTAAATGGTGCCGGGGCCGGGAAACTGCGTGCCCAGCAGCGCCGAAATCAGCGCGCCGCCCCACATACCGTGGGCAATCACGCCGTGGAACAGGGTGTCGTTGGCGTATTCGGCGTTCAGGTGGGCCGGGTTGGTGTCGCCCGAGACGGCAGCAAACGCTTGGATGTCGGCTTGCGTCAGGGTGCGCAGCAAACGGGCGCTTTGGCCGACGGACAGCTCGTCATAGGTGACGTTTTCCAGCCATTCAACTTCTGGGTTCAAATTCATGTTCATAGGATATTTTTTAGACAACAGAGGCAAAAATAAAAATCAGGCCAAGACAAGAGTCGGGCCAGATCAGCCCATCGCGTGGCAGCCGCCATCGACGTAAATCGTCTGGCCGGTCATGCCGGATGCGGCGTCAGAGCACAAGAAGCTGCACAGCTGCGCAATTTCTTCCAGTTGCACCAAACGGCCCAGCGGCGCTTTGCGCACGGCGTTGGCCATCAGCTCATCAAAGTCGGCAATGCCCGAGGCGGCGCGCGTCAAGATAGGGCCGGGGGAGACGGCATGGACGCGGATGCGCTGTGGGCCCAACTCCATCGCCATGTAGCGCACCATCGATTCCAGCGCGGCTTTGACCGGGCCCATCACGCCGTAGTTAGGCACCGCTTCGTCGGCGCCCAGATAAGTCATGCTGAGCATGCTGCCGCCGTTGGGCATATGCGGTGCGCACAGCTTGGCCAGTTGGGCAAACGAGTGGCACGACACCGTCATGGCGCGGGCAAAACCGGCGCTGGAACTGTCGATCACTTGGCCGTGCAAGTCGGCCAGCGGCGCCCAAGCAATCGAATGCACCACAAAGTCCAAGTGGCCCAAGCGCTCGATGGCTTTGGCCACCAAGTTTTCCAACTCGCCTTCTTGCTCCACGTCGCAAGCAATCAAATCGACGCCAATCGGCGCGGTCAGCGGCTCGACAAAGCGGCGGGCCTTCTCGTTCAGGCACGACACCACGACTTCGGCGCCCATGGCGTGGGCCATTTGGGTGCAACCCCAAGCAATGCTGTGTTCGTTGGCCAGACCCAGGATGAGTCCTTTTTTGCCTGCCAGACCGAAGGGAGAGGTATTAAGCGTCATAGATTCAAAAACTCCAAAAAAGCCAGGCGCGGTGACACCGCTTCTGCTGGCAGAGGCACCAAAGTGCTAAAAAAAGGGGAATTAAAAGCCGTCAAACAAACGGCGCAGATCGGCGCCAGCGGCGCCAGGCTTAAAGCCATCACGCTCTAGCTGATCTTGGGCGTTGACCAACACATGGCGCGTGGCTTGAACGCCAATGCGATCGACATAACGGCGCGAGACCTTGTAGCGCAGCACCAACAAGGCGCGCAGCTCTTCTTGCTGGTTTGACTTGCGCCGCTCTGGCCCGGGCGCTGGCATGGCGCTTTGGCGGCGCTCGTAACCATTGGGCACGCCGCCGTCCATATTTAGCAGGCGGTTGATCTCGCTGTCGTTTTGCAAATCCACGTCCAGTACCGTGGCCAAGCGCGCAATGCGCGCGCTCAGCCGCTCAACCGAATCAGACATGCGCTGCAAATGCGCGCTAAGCGCCTGTGCAGTGCCTTCTTTTTCAGTCAACATAACGCACCATCACATACTCACCCGGGGCATCGCACAGCACATTGGCCGGGTCGATAGCGGGCGGTGCCACTGGCTTGCCCGAGCGATCGTGCAGCCATGTTTGCATGGCTTCCCACCACGAGCCTTCGCGCAGGGGGGCGCTGGCCACCCAATCATCAGGATCGACCCAGCCTTGGCCCTGTTCGGCACAAGCGATTTGGTAGCTGCGCCGTGGGCGGCCTGGCTCGGAGACGATGCCGGCGTTGTGTCCACCAGCGGCCAAAACGAAGGTCACTTGGGTGTCGGTTTGCAAATGGATTTTGTAGACCGAGCGCCATGGCGAGACGTGGTCGCGCGCGGTGCCGACCACCAGCATTGGCGCATCGATGTCCATCAACGCCACCGTCTCGCCCGCCACGCGGTACTGGCCGGCGGCCAGCGCGTTGTTCAGGAACAGCGAGGACAGGTACTCCGAGTGCATCCGCGCCGGCAGACGCGTCACGTCCGAGTTCCAGCTCATCATGTCGAAGTCGACTTCGTCTTGGCCCAGCAAGTAGCGGCGCGTGCTGCGCGACCAGACCAAGTCGCGCGAGTTGAGAAACTGGAACGAGCTGGCCATGGCGCGGCCCGACAAGTAGCCGGTGCTGTCCATTTTTTGGCGCAGCGTTTTAAGCTGGTCGTCGTCAATAAACACGCCCATTTCGCCCGGCTCGCTGAAGTCGGTTTGTGCCGCCAGCAGCGTGACACTGGCCAATTCAGGCATATCCGGCAAATCTTGGCTGCGGCGGCGGTTGGGCACGCGGCTCTCGACACCGCGGCTCTTGCGGCCCAGTGCTGCGGCGACGATAGCCAAAAAGGTGCCACCCAAGCAGTAACCCAAGGAGTGGATGCGCGGTGCCTTGGTGCGCTCTTTGACGGCGGCCATGGCCTCCATCACGCCCATGCGCAGGTAGTCTTGCATCTTCAGGTCGCGGTCAGAGGCATCGGGGTTGCGCCACGAGACGACAAACACCGTGTGGCCTTTGCTGACCAAGTAACGCACCATCGAATTGCTCGGCGACAAGTCCAAGATGTAGTACTTCATGATGCACGAAGGCACGATAAGCACTGGCTCGGGGTAGACCTTGCTGGTGGTGGGCAGGTACTGGATGAGTTCGATCAGGTGGTTGCGGTACACCACCTTGCCGGGCGTTACGGCCACGTCTTTGCCAACCTCGAAGGTCAGGGGTTGCAGCGACTCGGAGTGGGCGCTGGTGTCATTTTTAGCCGCACGCTGCTCGGCCACGTCTTCCAGCAGGCGCTTAAAGCCGGTGCGCAGGCTTTCGCCACCGGTTTCGCGCGCTTTTTTGATCACTTCGGGGTTGGTCGTTGGCCAGTTTGAGGGCGCCATGGAGTCCATCATCTGGCGCGCAAAAAAGTTCACCACTTGGCTGTTGTGGCGCGACATTCCATCGACCTGGGTGGCCTCGCGCAGCCACGTGTCGCCTGCCTTAAAGCCTTCCTTGAGGCTGGCAAACGGCCATTGGTGCCAGCCCGGATCGACAAAACGGTTGTCCATGTCAGGCACTGGCTGGCCTTTGTCGTCGGTCTCGGGGTGGGACACGGCCAGCACCGCTTGCTGGGCCAGTGCCATGGCGCGCTGCGCCAACACCATTTGGCGCCCGGGCGAAGCCATCATGTGCATCGCCCAGTCGGCGCTGGCCATGGCCAAAGAAATGGGCGACAAACCCATACTGCTGCGCGACAACTGGGAATGGCACATCTCATCCAAAGCCTTAGCGGCTTGCGCCTGGCGCAGGGACGAGACACTGGACTTCATCTTCTTTTCCATGGTCAACCTCTGTATATGTGGGGAGCATCTGGTAAGAACCAGCTCATAGTCTCTCTATGGAAAAAGAGACTGTGGATAAATTCTCTAAACCAATGAGTATGCCAAACAGAATGCTCAACAAAATTTTACATTGTTAGTGAGCCATACGCAAAGTTGTTGAAAAATCCAACAAAAAGCAGAGGCTACGCTCCCATTGGGCCGCCCAAAATATCCATCAAATCTGCATCAATATTGATTTTTACTATCAAATAAATAGCTACTAGCGCTTTATCTATAAGGGTTTGAGGCCATTTTGATGCTTATTTTTAAATATTTTGGCTACCCACAATTTTCTTATCACAAAAAAAGTTTTGCGAATAGCCCGGTTGCGGGGTTGGAAGTTAAAAATCGCGCTCTTGTGCCAACAAAGCGGTAATGCGTGCGTGCAAGTCCTCGGGCAGCACGCCGTGGCCCGGCAATGGCGCGCCCACATGCAGCCCGACGCGGTTCAACCAGCCGCGCCGAAACGGCCGCACCATCGCGCCGCCTTGCTCAATGCGGCTGAAGTAGGAACCCCACAAATTGGTCAGCGCCATCGGTATCACCGGCGCATCGACGCCATCGGCCTGCGCCCGCGCCAAAATTTTGACAATGCCACCTTTAAACGGCTGCAATTGGCCATCGCGCGTGATGCCGCCTTCCGGAAAAATCGCCAGCACATCGCCGCCTTGCAGCACCTGCGCGGCGCGCTCAAAAGCAGCGGCATAGACCTGCGGGTCTTCTTTTTGCGGCGCGATCGGAATCGCTTTGGCCAAGCGAAACAACCAACCGAGCACCGGCACGCTGAAAATGCGGTGATCCATCATGAAATACACCGGCCTGGGGCTGGCCGCCATCAGCAGTACCGCGTCGATAAAACTGACATGGTTGCAGACCAGCACCGCTGCGCCGCTGGTGGGCAAATGCTGGTCGCCGCGCACGCGAAAGCGGTAGATAAAGCGCGAAGCCACCCAAGCGACAAAGCGCAGCAAATACTCGGGCACCAGCAAAAAGATGTAGCCCGCCACCAGCGCGTTGGCAATGCCGGTGAACAAAAACACCTGTGGCACCGTGAAGCCCGCTGACAGCAGCGCGCCGGCAATGACGGCGCTGGCAATCATGAACAGCGCGTTCAAGATGTTGTTGGCGGCAATGGTGCGGGCGCGGTGCGTCGGGGCGCTGCGCAGCTGGATCAGCGCGTACATCGGCACGCTGTACAGGCCGGCAAACAAACTCAGCAGCAGCAAATCGGCCATGACGCGCCAGTGCGCCGGCTGCGCCAAAAACGCGCCCAAGCCCATCACGTTTGATGCCGGCAAGCCGCGCGAGGCAAAGTACAGGTCGATGGCAAACACGCTCATGCCAATCGCGCCCAGCGGCACCAAGCCGATTTCGACATGGCGGCGGCTCAGCACCTCGCACAGCAGCGAGCCGGTGCCAATGCCGATGGAAAACACCACCAACAACAGCGACGCCACTTGCTCGTTGCCGTGCAGCACCTCTTTGGCAAAGCTGGGAAATTGCGACAAAAACACCGCGCCAAAAAACCACATCCAGCTGATGCCCAGCAGCGAGCGAAACACCACCAAATTGCTGCGCGCCAGTTGCAGGTTGCGCCAGGTTTCGGTCAGCGGATTCCAGTTGATGCGCAAAGCGGGGTCAGTCGCCGGCGCGCTCGGAATGCCCTGCGCCACCACGCGCCCGACCAGCGCCAGCAGCACACAAGCGATGGCCACGGTGCTGTGGCCAATGCCCGGCAAAGCCACCAGCAAACCACCAGCGACGTTGCCCAGCAAGATGGCAACAAAAGTGCCCATTTCGATCATGCCGTTGCCACCGGTGAGCTCGCGCTCGCTCAGCACTTGCGGCAAATAGGCAAACTTGACCGGGCCAAACAGCGTGGAATGCACGCCCATCAAAAAGGTACACAGCAGCAGCACCACCACGCTGCCCTGCACAAAGCCAGCAGCAGCAATCAGCATGATGGCGATTTCTAGGTTTTTGACGAAGCGAATCATCCGCGTCTTGTCGTACTTGTCGGTCAACTGGCCCGAGGTGGCCGAGAACAGCAAAAACGGCAAGATAAACAGCGCCCCAATCACCAGCCCGGCCAGCGCCGGCGGCAGCCACGACACGCTCAGTTGGTAAGTCACCATCACCGTGAAGGCGAACTTGAACAGGTTGTCGTTGGCCGCGCCGGAAAACTGCGTCCAAAAAAACGGCGCAAAACGGCGCTGGCGCAGCAGGGCAAACTGGTTCGAGTGCTCGACGTGGGTGTGCGCGCTGGGGCGTTGGTTTGGCATTGTTTGCGTTTTTCTATGAAGGCGGCAGCACCCAAGTGCTACCGCTCGCCATTGTGCAGCGCGCTAAGCAGGCTGCTAACGCGAATATCAAGCCGGTGCGGCACACCAGCCTTCGGGTATCGTTTGATGCTACCAAGCACCTTTGAAAATCAATTAACAGGCAAAATACGCATACTTGCTACCTACTGAAAGACGGCATGAGCACCACCGCCGACCTCGTCACCGCGCTGAAAAAAGAACTCAAAAGCGCCCACATGACCTATGCCGATTTGGCGCAGGCGCTGGGCATGGCCGAGTCCAGCGTCAAGCGGATGCTGGCCAAGGGCGATATGCCGCTGTCGCGCGTCGACGCCATTTGCCGGGCGCTCAAAATTGACTTTGCCGACTTAGCGCGGCGCGTGGCCGACACGCAGCCGCTGTTGTCGCAACTGACGCCCGAGCAAGAGCGCTCGGTGGTCGCCGACAAAAAGCTGCTGCTGTGCGCCATTTGCGTGCTCAGCCAGTGGACGCTGGAGCAGATCACCAGCAGCTACCGCCTGAGCGAGGCCGAGGCGGTGCGCGCCCTGGTGCAGTTGGACCGCATCGGCATCATTGAACTGCGCCCGCTCAACCGCTACCGGCTGAAACTGGCCAAAACCTTTCGCTGGCGCCCGCATGGCGCGGTGATGAACTTCTTTCGCGAACACGCCCTGCTGGACTACTTCCAAGGCGGCTTTGACGCCAGCGACGAGGCGCTGCTGCTGGTACACGGCAGCATCAGCCGCACGCTGGCGCCGGCATTTGTCGAGCGCTTGCAGCGCCTGGCGCAAGACTTTGCCCAACAACATTTGGCCGACCAAAAAATGTCCGAGCGCGAGCGCAGTGGCTACACCTTGCTACTGGCCATGCGCAGTTGGGAGTTCGAGGCCTTTGCGGCGCTGCGGCGCTAAAACGCCCATGCGCCATTTTCATAAGCGTCACATCCGTCACAAACTTCACTAACTCTTTGCTTGGCTGGCAAGCGCCATTGACCCACAGGGCGCACCATAGAGGCTTGCGCTGCGCAAAAGTAAAAGTAAAAGCAAAAGCACCCAGCAACGCCTTTTTTCTGGAGATACCCCATGACGACACTGGTTCGCAACGCCCTCACTGCCGCCTCGGTGGCTTTGGCATCTTTGCTGGCGGCACTGCCGGCGCAGGCTGCCACTTACGGCACCATCACCATCCAAAACGGCCCGCCGGTTTACAGCGAAAACCGGCCCGTCTACCTGCCGGCCCCGCCGCCACCGCGCTACGAAGCCATCCCACGCCCGCGCCGGGGGCAAATTTGGGTGCCCGGCCACTGGGAGTGGCAAGGCCGTCGCCATGTGTGGATGTCGGGCTATTGGCTGCAAGCGCGCCCCGGCTACTACTACCGAGCACCGCACTGGGAGCAACGCAATGGCCGCTGGGAAATGAACGATGGCCGCTGGGATCGCGACAGCCACCGCGTGCCCGACCGCCACGATCGGTATGACCGATATGACCGATATGACCGCCACGATCGATATGACCGCCGCGATCGCGACGGTGACGGCGTGCGCAACCGCGACGACCGCCGCCCAGACAACCCGTACCGCTACTAAGGCCGCCAGCAGCACTTTGAAGCTATCAAATAAATAGCTGTAAGCGCAAGCCCAGCTTGGGCTTGCGACCTATTTGACCCCTATTATTCGTCCACCACGCTGGTAAACACCGTCAGCACGCCCGAGTAGCTGTACAGCTGGTGGTGGGCGATTTCGCCGCCGGCAAAAAAGCCAATCAGCGGCACCTCGCCCAGCGCGCGGCGCACGATGTGCAGCTCGGCGCTGGGGCCGCCAAAGTGCGGGCCACCCCGGCCAGTGCAGCTGACATAGATGGCGCCAACAATGCGCCGCGCCGGCGCGGCCAAGGCAGCGGGCTCCAGCACATCCGCAGGCCCCTCTTGCGGCTCTAGTTCTTCGCGAATCTCGGCGCAAATGCGCGTCAGGTCGGCACGGGCAGCGCTGGCATTGCGCTGGCAAAACGACAAACGCATTCCGGGCTCAATCAAATCGCCCAGCGCCACGCCATGGCGCACGCCATCGAGGCCAATGATGTGGCGCACCCGCGTATCGACACCAAAGTGGCCGGTTTGCGCCGGCGCCTGCGCGCTGGGCTGCGCATCCATCAGGCCGACCAGCGTGGCACGCACGCTCTCAATGGCCTGCTGCGGATCGCCCAACAGCGACACCTGCAAGGTGTGCAACAACACGTCCAACGCCGGCGCACCATCGAGCTGCAACACCACGTTGTCTTGCGCCGCAGTAATCGACTGCACCGGCCCGACCGGCTGGCAGCCCTGCGTCATGCGCGACAGCAGCGCCACGCGCGCATCAAACGCTACGCCCGACAAGCCGCTGTGAAACACCCCGCTGGCATGGCCTTGGCCGGCCATATTGCCATCGCCCCCCACGGCAAACTGCGCGTGGGCGTGGCGGCTGGCCGACAGGCCGCCAAACACGTAGCCGCTGGTGGTGCGCTCGGCCATTTCGGCAATCAAGCCGGCCATGTCCAGCATATGGCCGTCGGCGTGCAGCAGCGCGGTGTGTGCCACAAAACCCGGCCCACCGGCCAGCGGCAGCGGTGCGACGCCGGAGAACACGCGGTATTGGTCGCTGGGCACATCCAGCAGCAACACGGCCAGCGCCGGCTGGTCAAAGTATTCGACCGCGCCGGCGCAGACGCCAATGCCGACCGTGCCGCTCCAGTCGGTCACGCCGGGCAGGGCGGCGCTCAAGTAGTCCAACAGCGCCTGCGCCTCGTCGGCGTAGTGGTCGGTGATGTACAGCAGGCCCAGCGTCGGCGCGCTGGCGTAGTGCGGATCGCGCAGTTGCGCTTGCAGCATGGCCAGCGCCGTATCAGCGGCGCTGCGCCACTGGGCGTGGCTGGCATGGCCTAAAGGAAAAAGTTGCATCGCGGCCTATCCGCCCAATCGCGCCAGCACTCTGCCAGCTCAGCGCGCTGGCGGGCGGCGCGGGGTGGTTTTGCTGGCGGGTGCAGTCGCTTTGGGCGCAGCCGCTTTGGACGCCGCCACCGGCTTTTTGGCGGCGGTGGTGTCTTTGGCGACCGTGGTGTTTTTAGCAGCGGTGGTTTTTTTCACTGGCGCAGGCTTGGTGACGGCCGCGCCAGCCGCGCCCGCGCGCACCACCGGCATCGGCGGCGACATCGGCAGCGGCACGGCGCTGGCCAACGTGCTGGCCGCACTGGTGGCGGCGCGCGTGGCTTGTTGCACGCTTTGCACGCTTTTGCTGGCCATGTTGGTGGCCATGTTGGTCGCCGTTTTCAGGGCGTCTTTGGCGGCGCTTTGGGTGGCGTCAAACGAGGCTTGCTTGGCCACATCGGCCAGCACGGTGCCGGCAATTTGCTGGAATTGCTGGGTCAGTGCGCCCCACCACTGCATCGGGTCGACGGCGCTGGTCGGCGCTTTGGACTCGGCGCTGGCAGCAGCGGGCTGTGGGATGGCGGCGGGCGGCACCGGCACATCGGGCACCGCTTTAGGTGTGGATGTGGGTGTGGGTGCAGGCTTGGCCGCAGCGCCCATCGACTGCGCCGCACCGGCAAAGGATTCGGTCATTTTTTGCATACTGCCCATCACCGAGTCGGTGGTTTGCAGCTTGAAGGCGTTGGCCACATCGCCCATGCTGACGTTCATGCCTTGCAGCGTGGCCAAGGTCATTTTTTGCACTTCTAGCGCTTGGATGGTGGCGCTGAGGGCGCGCGAGTTTTGCTCTAGCCAAAACTGCACCGCTTTGAGCTCTTGCACGCGCTTGTCCAAGTCTTCGATGCTGATGGTCGGCGCAATCCAACTCGACAAGTTGGGCATTTGCGCCATGTTGCCGGACGCCCCCTTGGCCAAGTTCTGTAAAAAATCAAAACCGGGGACAAATTTACCGAAACCGAAGGGGGTCGTATCACTCATGGCAGCTCTCCAATGGGAGGTGAAAAAACATACCTACAGCTTAACGCAAGGGCTATGCCTCAGTAGCTTCTTGCACCACCGCTGCGCGCCAATCAGTGCTTGTTGTGCTGCATGGGCATGACGGGCGCGCCCATGGCGCCAGGTGCTTTGAGGGCTACGGGCAGCACCAGCTCTTGCTGGCTCTCAACGCCTTGGGCGTTTTGAAAGAACAGCGTCACTGGCACGGTGCTGTCTTTGGTCAGTGGCGCCTTCAAGTCCATCAGCATGACGTGGTAGCCACCGGGCTTTAGCTCCACGGCTTGACCGGCGGGCAGCTCCAGCGCGGGCACGGCGCGCATTTTCATCACATCGCCGTCCATTTTCATTTCGTGGACTTCGGTCACGCCGGCAGCGGGCGACTGGGCACGCACCAAGCGCAGCGCTTCGGGCGCGGTCAGGCGCATGAAGGCGCCAGTGGCCTTTTGGCCCGGCACGCTGGCACGCGCCCACGCGCCTTCAACGCTCACATGGGGGGCGGTAGAAACCACAGCCGTAGCGGCAGCCGTAGCAGCGCTACCAGCAGCGGCAGTTTGTGCGTGGGCGGCACCCGCCAGCAAAGCGGCGGCGATAAATACAGGGGTAGCAAGGCGTTGCAAAGTCATGAAATTTCTCCAGTGAAAGAAAAACAAGGGGTACAAGGAATACACGAAATACAAGGGATGCGGCACAGAACAGACATCGGCGCGATTGTAGGAGGGCGCCAAGGCCAAGCGATACTTTCAGTATCAAAATGGCCTGTAACGCTTATTGGATAAGCGCTGTAAGCTATCAAATACATAGTTACCAAAGGAAATAGCAGCATGAGCAAATCATTGCGTTTGTCCGAAAAATGGTTCCGCCGTGGCCTGTGGCTGGTGGCGCTGGTGTTTGCCAGCTTCTTGATTGGGCTGGGCGGCACCATCGTTGGTGACTTGCCCCAAGTGGAGTCGCCGCTGGAGCTGGACGACTTTCTCGATCGCCCCCAAGCGCAGCAGCTGCGCGCGCAATTGCAGGCGCAGCACAGCAGCGCCGATGCCGCCGACACCGCACTAGAGCAAGCCCAGTTGCAGCGCGACAAAGCGCGCAGCGAAGTGCAGTCGCAGCGCCAAAGCTTTAACCACTGGCTGGCCACGCGCAGCGCCACCCAGCGCGCCGAGCACGACCCCGAGGTGCTGGTGCGCACCCGCGTGCTCGACACCCTGCAAGCGGCCGAGCAAGCCCAGCAGCGCGCGGTGCAGGCTCAGCAGCAAGCCGCGCTGGACGCACGCCAGTCGGCGGTGCAAACCGAAAAACAACTGGCCGAGATGGAGCGCGGCGCCCGCAGCCAAATGCAGGCCGAACTGCGCCGCGTCGAACTGCGCGTGTTTTTGTACCGCTTGGCACTGACGCTGCCACTGCTGGCCGTGGCCGGCTGGTTGTTGGTCAAAAAGCGCCGCAGCACCTACTGGCCATTTGTCTGGGGCTTTGTCTTTTTTGCGCTGTTTGCCTTCTTTGTCGAACTGGTGCCGTATTTGCCCAGCTACGGCGGCTATGTGCGCTACGTCGTCGGCATTGGCCTGACGGCGCTGGTCGGGCGCTACGCCATCGTGGCGCTGAACCGCTATTTAGAGCGGCAAAAACTGGCCGAACAACTGCCCGACCAAGAACGGCGCAAAGAACTCAGCTACGACGTAGCGCTGGCGCGCTTGGCCAAAAACGTCTGCCCCGGCTGCGAGCGTCCGGTGGATTTGAAAGACGGCGTTACTGACTTTTGCCCGCACTGCGGCATTGGCCTGTTTGACCGCTGCGGCTGCTGTAGCACGCGCAAAAGCGCTTTTGCCAAGTTCTGCCACGCCTGCGGTTGCGCGGCCAAAGAGGCGGCCACGCCCGCCGCTTAAAAAGGGGCGTGCTGGCCCTCGTCCTACACCGCCAAGGTCTATCGCCCTGCGCCGGCGCCGCAGCCCGGCGCTTACAACCGAAGTACACGGGCACATCGCCCATGGCACCTATCGGTAAAAGTAAACGTAAAGGGAAAAACCATGAACACGACCAACCAAGCAGCCAACCCCTCTCTGGCCAGCCTTGAGCCGATTGGAAGTATCCGACCCATCACCAGCACCGAGTTTGTCCAGCCGGTCGAACTTGTCGAGCCAGTCGATCCCGATTTGGCGGAACAGGCCAAGCCCGGCCACGGCGTACCGTCGCAAGACCCCAGTGGCGCTGCCCAGGTGGGCCTGCTGCCGGATGAAGCCGAGCGTGAAGCGAAGTCGAGTTTTGTGGGCGGTGGCGCCGTGGCCGGCATGGTGGCTGGCGCTGCCGCTGGCGCAGTGGTGGGTGGGCCGATTGGCGTACTGGTGGGCGGTACGGTAGGCACCTTGGCCGGCGCTTTGGGCGGCGAGGCCGCCGGCATGATCAAGAACCAAGACCCCACACCGCCCTTGCCACCTTCAGCGCCTTCTGCCAGCGAAGACCGCCCGGCAGACTCCTGAGGTAGCCCGAATCAATGCCCTCACATGGCGCGGCGCTGGAATTGGCCCCCTTGTAGGTTGGGTTGCACCAGCAACCCAACACCGGTCGCTTGCCGCCCAGCCCGCAAGAATCGCCACGCGCAATTTCAAGCCAAAACAGCCTCTAGCCCTTATGGGGCGTGCGGTGGGTGCTATTAAATTTGATTTATTTTGGTTTGGTGTTGGGTTGCTGGGGCAACCCAACCTACGGGCGGCGGGCGGCTATTGCAGCAGCGCCACGTATTCGGGCCGTTTGGCGGCCAAGCCTTTGAAGCTGCGCAGCAGGTGGGCCAGCTCGGCCTCGGTGATGCCGTACAGGCGGGCGACGGTTTTGTCGTTCTCGGCGCGCAGTTGGTCGCGCGCTTTGGCGGTGGCGGGCACGTCGCTGCGTTGCACGTTCAGCAGCGGTGCCAGTTCGGCAAAGTCGTCCCACGACGCGGCCAGACTCAGCAGCAGGGCGTTTTTGGCCAGCTGGGTGTAGTCGGGGTTGGCACGAATCTCGGCGTCGGTGGGCTGGGGCACGGGCAGGCGGTAGA
>JAGNSH010000035.1:0-13311 GCA_017988165.1 Giesbergeria sp.
CTTTGGAGTGCTGTGACAAGCTCAGTCCAAACGTCAAAGCGCTCGGCTGGCTGTGGTGGAAATAAAGGGAAGTGCTGGCGGCGGGTGGAGCGATGTTGGCGATGCGGCCAACGCGTCAAATTCGCTCGCGCGCGGTTTGACGCAGGGTTTTGGCGTGGGCGCTGAACCATGCACGCGCATCGGCACCGTCGCGGGCAATGCCAGTCGTGAGGGCGTCAAGGCTGTCGTATTTCAGCTCGTCGTGCAGTTTGTGCAGCAGTTCCACGCGGATAATTTTACCGTAGCCCCCCTCCGCGCCGAGGTGGACGGGCCACTCTAGGCAATGCGTTTCTAGTAGCACGCGGCCACCGTTGATGTCGCGGGGGTCAAGCGACGGGCGAATCCCCAAGTTGGCCACGCCTTGCAGGGGCGCAGCGCTCAGTCCGTGCACATGGACGGCAAAAATACCGCTGGCGGCCGGCTTCCAGTGGGCAAAGCGCAAATTCAGCGTGCGAAAGCCATCGCCCGCGCCGGCGCTGCTGGCGCCCAACGCCCGCCCCAACTTACGCCCGTGAACGACGTGGCCAGAGATGGCGTAGGGCCGCCCGAGCAACTGCGCCGCCGCTGCCATATCGCCCGCCGCCAGCGCGGCGCGCACCGCCGAGCTGGAAATGCGCAGGCCGCCCTCGGTATAGCTGTCCATACGCCCGACGGTAAAGCCTTTCGCCTGCCCGCTGGCTTGCAGCAAAGCGCAGTCGCCAGCGCGCTGGGCACCAAAACGAAAGTCGTCGCCGACCAACACGTAGCGTGCGCCCAAGCCGCGTACCAGCACCTCGTCAATAAACGCTTGCGCTGGCTGCGCGGCCAAGCGGGCGTTGAACGCCAGTACCACTGCTTGCTGCACGCCGCACTGCGCCAGCTCGGTCAGTTTGTCGCGCAGCGTGCCAATGCGCGCTGGCGCCAGCGCCGGTTTATTCAGCACGCCGGCAAAGTAGTCGCGCGGGTGCGGCTCAAAAGTGAGCGCGCAACTGACCACGCCGCGCTGCGTCGCTTCGTTGTTCAGCAGCGCCAGCATGGCCTGATGGCCACGGTGTACGCCGTCAAAATTACCAATCGTGAGGGCGCAGCCCGGAGCCATGCCGGGGTGGTGCAAGCCACGAAAAATTTGCATAATTTGTTATCTTTTTAAGAGCATCAAGCGCACGTCCATCAAGCGCTAGGCAGTGTTTAGACCTTAAAAACAGTATCCATTGTGACGCACCAGCACCGGGGCGCCGAGTGTGCCTATTGCAGGGTATTGGCTGCGTGAAATAAGCACGGATTTTGCTGCGAAGCCGCTGGGTGTCGAAATCAAAGTGCCGCACTGGCGAGAAGAAGCTTTCTTCACTTGCAGCAAATTTGTGGCATAAGATTCAGAATGTGACAATTTGAGGGCAGTTCCCGCATGACCGTAGCTTCTTCTTTCCGATCCGAAAACGCTGACGACAACAGCCATTTTTTTAAGTACCACGGCATTTGGGCACCTGGTGTCAGGGCGTTTCGGCAACTGCGCTTTAGTACCAAGGCGGCCATTATTTCGCTGGCTTTTATGGTGCCGATGCTGGCGCTGGTTGGCTGGCTGCTGCAAGCCAATTACCAGCAAGGAATGCAAGGGCGCATGGATGCCACGCGCCAGCACGTGGAGGTTGGGCGCGGCATCTTGGCCTGGGCCCATGCCCAAGAGGTGGCCGGAAAACTGACGCGTGAGCAAGCGCAGCAACTGGCACTGCAATCGATGGTGGGTTTGCGCTACGACGAGCAAGAATATTTCTGGATCAACGATATGCAGCCGCGTATGGTGATGCACCCGATCCGCCCCGAACTCGACGGCCAAGATTTGAGCCAAACCAAAGACCCCAATGGCCTCGCGCTGTTCGTCGCCTTTGTCGATACCGTGCGCCAACAGGGCAAAGGCTTTGTCACCTACCAGTGGCCCAAGCCCGGTAGCACGGCGCCGGTCGAAAAAATCTCTTATGTACAGGGCTTTGAGCCCTGGGGCTGGGTGATTGGCTCGGGCGCCTACGTCGGCGATGTGCGCGAGACGTTTATGCGCCAGTTGCAGGTGGCCGGTGTTGGCGCATTCCTGACCTTGTTGGTGGCGGGCTACTTGTTCTTGTCTTTTTACCGCGTGATGGATGGCGGTTTGAAGGAAACGCGCCGCCACTTGCACGCCATGGCCGAGGGCGATTTGACCACCTCACCCGCCCCGTGGGGGCACGATGAGGCGGCGCAGCTGATGACCGATTTGCACGTGATGCAAGACTCTTTGCGCTCGATGGTGCTGCGGGTGCGCCAGTCCAGTGACGACATCGTGCATTCGGCCAGCGAAATTGCCAGCAGTGCGCAAGACTTGTCGCGCCGCACAGAAAACGCCGCCAGTAACTTAGAAAAATCGGCTGCCTCGATGGAGGAAATCACCGCTACGGCGCACAGCGGCGCCCAGAACACCCAAGAGGCCTCGCAAATGGCCAGCCATAACGCTGAAGTGGCCGCCGATGGAGGTCGGGTGATGAGTGAAGTGGTCAGCACCATGGAGGGCATCCGCACTTCTTCGGCGCAGATTGGCGACATTGTGGCCACCATTGATGGCATTGCTTTTCAGACCAACATCTTGGCGCTCAATGCCGCCGTTGAAGCGGCGCGCGCTGGCGAACAAGGGCGCGGTTTTGCCGTCGTCGCCAGTGAGGTACGCAGCTTGGCCGGGCGCAGCGCCGCCGCAGCCAAAGAAATTAAAACCCTGATCGACGCCAGCATCCAGCAAGTCGCTAGCGGCGCCGGCGTGGTGCGCAAGGCTGGCGCCACCATCGAAGATATCGTCGCCTCCTCGCAGCGCGTCAACCAGCTGCTGGGCGAGGTGGCCACTGGGGCACACGAGCAAAACCAGGGCATTTCACAAATTGGCGAAGCGGTGCAAGAGCTGGACCATATGACGCAGCAAAACGCCGCTTTGGTCGAAGAAACCGCCGCTGCGGCATTGGCCATGCAAAACCAGGCGCGCCATTTGGTCGAAGACGTTGCGCGCTTTAAGCTGCCTGCCCACGTGAAGCTGATCGCACTGGGCGCTGCCGGGCAGGACGATGCGCCCGCCGCCGGCTTTAATTTTGACCAAGCCATTGAGGCCCACCGCCAGTGGAAAGTGCGGCTGCGCTCGGCGATTGCCAAAAAAGACCAGCTCGACGCCGACACCATTTGCCGTGACGACCAGTGCCCGCTGGGCAAATGGCTGCATGGCGACGGTGGCCAGCGCTGGAGCCAAAAGCCCTTGTTTACCCAATTGCTGGCCAAGCACGCCGATTTCCATCAGTCGGCAGGCTCGGTGGCGCGCAAGATCAACGCTGGCCAGTACGCCGATGCCGAGAATTTGATTGGCTCGGGCTCGCACTTTGCCGATATTTCACTTGAAGTGACCACCCTGCTGAGCACCGCCAAGCGCCAGTTTTAAGGGTGGTTTTCGGGCCGGTTTTCAGGCCGGCTTGTGCGCCGTCACTACAAAACCCGGCACTGGGGCGTTGTTTTCGTGGCGCAGCGCGGTGTCTTCAATCTCCACCGGGGCAAACCCGGCCACCTCGCACAGTGCCTGGATATGGCTGCGCTGGTGGGCGTAGCGGCCCGAGGGCTGCAGCACCAAGGCTGGGCCATCTGCCGGCGCGGCTTCGCACGAGAAAATGAACTGCCCGCCCGGCGTCAAAATGCGCAGCGCATTGGGAATGGCTTGGTCCATCTCGCCGGCATAGATAAACACATCCAGCGCCGCCAGCACTTGGTACAGCGAGGCCGGCGTGTCTTCCAGCGCGTCGAGCAAATTGGTGTGGTGAAAGCGGTCATAGACGTTGTGGCGCGCCGCCTGCTCAATCATGCCTTTGGAGATGTCCACGCCCACCAGCGCGCCGTCGAGCCGGCCTAGGCACACGCCCAACAGGCCGGTGCCGCAGCCCAAGTCCAGCACATTGATTTTTTTGTCTGGGTAGCGGGCAATCAGTTGGTCGGCGATTTGTTTGGGCAATTGGTACTTCAGCGTGCGCACCATGTGTACGTCGTACAGCTCGGCCATGTTGTCAAACAAGGCGCGGTTGAGCTCGGGTGGCTGGTGCGCTGGCGTGGCGCCGTGGGCCAGTGCGTTGTAGTAGGCATAGACCGAGTCGCCCGGCGCCAGCTCTAGCAGCGCCATGGTGTCTTTGCGTGCGTGCGTGACTTGGCCTTGGGCCACCAGCACATGTACTCGGCCCATCAAGGCTTGGGCGTCTTGCGGGTTTTCGTCAATCAGTGCGCCCCACAGGTCAAGCGATTCGGCGTATTGCGCCAAATTGCCCAAGTCGCGTGCCAGCAGGCGGCGCAGTTGCACATCCCCTGGCACCAACACCAGTCCCCGGCGCAGGTGGCGCACGGCCATTTCTAGGTGGCTGGCGCGGTGGGCAATGTCGATGACGCCGGCCAGCACTTGCAGATTTTTGGGCTCTAAAGCGGCGACTTTTTCAGCGGTTTCTATTGCCTCTTTGAACTGGTTTTGCCGCGCCAGCAGCAAGGCCAACTCCAGCAGGCCCGGGCCCCAGTCGGGTGCCAGCGCGACGCAGTGGCGCAGTGCCTCGAACGCGCCGGCCACGTTGCTGGCCTTTTCTGCCATCAAACCGGCCAGCATAAAAATGCGCGCGTCGTGGGGGTTGTTTTTCTGGGCTTGGTTCAGTGTCGCCGCCGCAGCCTTCAGATCGCCTTGGGCGAGCTGGGTGCGTGCGGTTTCAAGCAAGGGACGATTGGGATCGACAGAATTAGAAGTAGCAGTAGCGCTCATGTGAAAAAAATGGGGTAACGGTAGGGAGTGAAGAAGCCGCAGCGGCGAATTATCTGCGCCGAGGGCGCCGCTTAAGAGCGCCCGGTCTGGCGCTGGGCCAGCACTTGCGTGATGGCCTGGTCTTTGTCGTGCCAAATGGTGTTGAGCCAGTTTTGCAGCTGGCTGCGCTGGCGGGCGTTGGTTTGCAGTAGCTCGGGCGGAATTGGGTGCTGCTGCACCTGCACTACGACGTCGCCCAAGCGGCCGCACAGCGCGTCGATAAAGCTGGGTACTTTGTCTGGGTAAACGATGGTCACATCGACCAAGCTGGTAAACAGCTCGCCCATGGTTCCCAGCGCCATGCCCATGCCGCCAGCCTTGGGCGCCAGCAGGTGCTGGTAGGGCGGCGGTGCGGGCTGCTCGGCGTGCTTGGCGGCGGTAAAGCGCGTGCCTTCGGCAAAGCTCATCACCGACGTTGGCAGCAGGCGAAATTTTTCGCAGGCTTGGCGCGCGTCGCGCAGGTCTTTGCGGGCGCTGCCGCCACCACTGCCCCGGCGCATGAACGGAAAATCCAGTGCCCACCACGCCAGCCCCAAGATAGGCACGTAGATCAGCTCTTTTTTCAGGAAGAACTTGAGCATTGGAATGCGCCGGTTCAGCACGCGCTGGATGACGACGATATCGACCCAGCTTTGGTGGTTGCAGGTGACCAAGTACCAAGCATCGGGGCGCAGGCCGTCCAGGCCGCTGACGTGCCAAGCGCCCCGGTTAACGCTGCGTAGCCACCCGCTGTTGATGTCAATCCACGTGGCCGAGATGCCAATCAGCACGCGGTCGAGTACGCGGCGCACCGCCGTCAGCGGCAGCAACAGCTTGAGCAAGGCAAACGGCAGCATCAGCCCGCAAAACAGCAGCGTGTTGAGCAGCAAAACCAGCGAGGCAAAGCAGAACTTCAGGGCAGCAAGCATGGGTGCGCAGGAGCAGCGAGAGCGGTGATTTTTAAGTGTTTTAGGCCTCTAGCGCTTATGCAGTAAGCGCTAGTAGCTATTATTTTGATAGTAATTTGAAGGCCTCGTGTGCTACGGCGATGGTCTCGGTAATGTCTTGCTGCGTGTGCGCGGCGCTGACAAAGCCGGCTTCGTACAGCGCCGGGGCAATGTAGACACCGCGATCGAGCAGGCCGTGGAACAGGGTGTTAAAGCGCGCGTTGTCGGTGCGCATGACGGTGGCGTAGTTTTGTGGCAGCTCGGGCATCAAGAAGAAGCCAAACATTCCGCCTTCGCAGTCAGCGCTAAAGGGCACGCCGGCGGCGGCGGCGGCGGCGATGAAGCCGTCCACCACTTGGCGCGTCGAGGCCGACAGCGCCTCAAAAAAGCCCGGCTTGCTGATTTCGCGCAGTGTCGCCAAGCCGCAGGCGGTAGCCACCGGATTGCCCGACAGCGTGCCGGCTTGGTACACGGTACCAATCGGCGCCAAGTGCTCCATGATGGCGCGCTTGCCGCCAAATGCCGCCAGCGGCATACCGCCGCCAATGACCTTGCCCATGACGGTGAGGTCGGGCTCGAAACCGGCAATATCGCGCGCATACACGCTTTGCGCGCCGCCCAGCGCCACGCGAAAACCGTTCATTACCTCGTCAAAAATAAACAACGCGCCGTACTGTGTACACAGCTCGCGGCAGCGCTTGACAAACGCCACGCTGGCGCGCACGAAGTTCATGTTGCCGGCAATCGGCTCGATGATCACGCAGGCCAAGTCGGCGCCGTGCAGGGCAAAGGCTTCTTCCAGTTGCGTGACGTTGTTGTATTCCAGCACCACGGTGTGCTGCACCACTTCAGCCGGCACGCCGGCGCTGGTGGCGTTGCCAAAGGTGGCCAAGCCCGAGCCGGCTTTGACCAGCAGCGCGTCGGCATGGCCGTGGTAACAGCCTTCAAACTTGATGATTTTGTTGCGCCCAGTGGCGCCGCGCGCGAGGCGAATGGCGCTCATGCCGGCCTCGGTGCCCGAGCTGACCAAGCGCACCATGTCGATCGACGGCACCAGGGCGATGATGGCTTCGGCCAGTTCGACCTCGCGCTCGGTGGGGGCGCCGAACGAGAAGCCTTCGAGCGCGGCTTTTTGCACCGCTTCGAGCACCGCCGGGTGGCCGTGGCCCAAAATCATCGGCCCCCAAGAGCCGATGTAGTCGATGTAGCGCTGGCCGTTGGCATCCCACATATACGCGCCTTGCGCGCGCTGGATAAAGCGCGGTGTGCCGCCGACAGCCTTGAAGGCACGCACCGGAGAATTGACGCCGCCGGGAATGACGGCTTTGGCGCGGTTGAACAGGTCAAGGTTGTGGTCAGTCTGGGAGGTCATAAGGTAAAAGAGGGGTTAAGGCGGCGCGGGTCGGGGTAAAAATTTGTGTCATGAATCTGTCGCCATAGTGCCGCTATAGCAACGCCATAATAATGGTGACCGTGGAAACGGCAGTTGATGGCCATGACTGGATACAATCGTTGCATTCTACGTGAAGGCCCATTAAGCTGTGCCACTACTCAAAAACTGGATATGTTTGATTTGCGGTGAGATTTATGACAAGGCTACGGGTTCTCCCGAGTATGGTATTGCACTGACCCCGGTAGGGGTAGGCGCCGCTTCCATCTGCTAGTTCCGAATGTTGCGCTGGTAAATAAAATATTAAAAAATATAGATATAAATAGCGGGCCAAAGTCGGTTATTTTATTTATATCCCATTCCACACTCCCGGAGCACTGAAAATCGATGACAACCGGCGTTTCTTTTAAAGTTCTTGTGGTAGATGATAGTAATACTATTCGCCGCAGCGCAGAGATTTTTCTTAAGCAAGGCGGCCATGAAGTGTTATTAGCCGACGATGGCTTTGATGCCTTGGCCAAAGTTAATGATTATGAACCGCAGTTGATTTTTTGTGATATTTTAATGCCAAAATTAGATGGCTATCAAACCTGCGCTATTATCAAGAGAAACGAACGATTTGCTAATACGCCAGTAGTCATGCTGTCTTCTAAAGACGGTGTTTTTGATAAAGCGCGTGGCCGTATGGTGGGCTGTCAAGAGTATCTGACAAAACCATTTACCAAAGATCAGTTATTGCAAGCTGTACAGCAGTTTGTTAATAACAAATAAACAAGGAAAAATACAATGGCTATCCAAAAAGTTTTGGTGGTTGATGACTCAAAAACAGAGTTAATGTTCTTGACGGATTTGTTGCAGAAAAAAGGTATGCAAGTGCGTACCGCTGAAAATGCAGAAGAGGCTTTTCGCCGCTTGGCCGAAGAAAAGCCCGATTTGATTTTGATGGACGTCGTCATGCCCGGTCAAAACGGCTTTCAGCTGACCCGTGCCATTACGCGTGATCCGCTCTATGCCGATGTGCCCATCATCATGTGTACCAGCAAAAACCAAGAAACTGACCGGGTGTGGGGTATGCGCCAAGGTGCGCGTGGCTACATCACCAAGCCGGTCAATGCGGTTGAGTTGCAAGCCAAAATTGATGCCTTGAGTTGAGGCGCGGCATTCTCTATGGCCAACCGCGAAGCCCTTCGAGAGCTCCAGATACGTCTTGCCAGCCGCTTGCAGGCCGCCAAATCTGAGGGTTTGTCTGTGTCTTCTTGGCTGGCAATAGAGGCCGCCGGAAGATTTTATTTATTACCGCTAGGCCATTCCGGCGAGATTTTCCCCAACTCTGTCGTGCAGCCAGTGCCTTATACCCAGCCGTGGTTTTTGGGTGTGGCCAATTTGCGCGGTGGCTTGGTCGGGGTGATTGATTTGGCTGCACTGCTTGGCGTGGCGCAGCAGCGCAGCGAGCAGGCCATGGCAGAAACCAGCCTGTTGGCACTCAATCCCTCGCTAGAGGTTAATGCGGCGCTGCTCGTTGATCGCTTGATGGGCTTGCGCGGCAGTGATGCGTTTGTGTCATCGCAGCCGCCGGCACCGGATGCACCGGTTTTCTTCGGTGCGACCTATCTGGATTCCAGCGGCACCCGCTGGCAGGAGCTCAATTTGCAGGCCCTGTCCCAACATCCGGCATTTTTAAGTATCCGCGCTTGAACTTTCTGTAAGGCTGTCCCATGTCTGTCGTGAAAATTTTTGGAATATCCTTTGGCCGCGCACCTAAACCCGTGGAGGCTGGGATGAATTTCCCCGCTGCCATGGGCCACGATGCGCTGGCCGACGAGGCTTTGGATGCAGCGCAATTGCGCAGTCCCTATCCCAGCGATAGCTTGAACAGTGTGCAGGGTGACCCCAGTGCCTATGGCGCTGACTCCCTGATGCCAGACGCTGAGGCCGATGTGGACACCGTCTCCTTGCCGCTGCTGGGGCGCGGTACTGCCGGCAGTTTGCAAAAGCGTTTGCTGGTGCTGTTGGCCATTGGCGCGGTGGTGTTGGCCTTGATGGCTGGTTGGGTGCTACAGCAGGCCGACCGGGCCGCGCA
The DNA here is from genome assembly GCA_017988165.1 of Giesbergeria sp. Classification (GTDB taxonomy): domain Bacteria; phylum Pseudomonadota; class Gammaproteobacteria; order Burkholderiales; family Burkholderiaceae_C; genus Simplicispira. The sequence continues at coordinate 9,240 of JAGNSH010000035.1, forward strand.
GCAGCTGGCAGCCACCGGCCAGTCACTGATGCAGTCGCAGCGACTGGCCAAGTCGGTGTCGCAGGCGCTGGTGGGCAGTCCGCAGGCTTTCCCGGATGTGGTGGAAAGCGCCGGCGTGCTGGGGCGCAACGTGCGCGCGCTCAATGCAGGTGATACCGAGCTGGGGGTGCAGGCTTTGGGCGAAGCTTTTCAGAGCGATTTGGGCGCCATCACGCCGCTGATTGAGCGCGCTGAGCGCAATGCCAGCGTGGTCATGGGGCAGCAAAAAATTCTGACGCAGGTCGGCGACGCTTTGCGCTCCATCAACCGCCAGTCGGCCGAGTTGCTGGAAATAGCGGAGACCGTGTCTTCGCTCAAGCTACAGCAAAACGCTTCCATCTCTGAGATTTCTGCGGCTGGCCAGCTGGTGATGCTGACCCAGCGCATCGGCAAATCAGCCAACGAATTTCAAACCACCGAGGGCGTCAGTCCCGAGGCGGTGTTTTTGCTGGGCAAAGACTTGAATTCCTTTAAAGAAATTGCCCAAGGCTTGCTCGATGGCAGCACTGAGCAGCAGCTAGGCGTCACCAAAGACCCCCAGACGCGCGAGCAGTTGAGCGCTCTCATCAAGTTGTACGAAGAAACACGCACCCAAGCCGGTGCGATTTTGGGCAACTTGCAGGGTTTGGTGTCGGCGCGTGAAGCGCAAACGGCCATCTTGGCTGACAGCGAGCCGCTGCGCCGCCAGATGGAGGGTTTGCAAAGCAAGTTGTCGGCGCAGACCGGTATTGGCGCTGGCCAGTTTGCCGCGCTGCTGTTGGCGGCGTTGTTTGTGTTGCTGTGCGGCGTGGGTATTTCGCGGGTGCAGTTGCTCGACAGCCGGGGGCGCCAATTGGTGGCGGAGTTGCAGCACAAAGATGCGCAGCGCCAAGAGCAAGAAGCCAAGCGCGTCAACGACGCCAACCAAGCGGCTATTTTGCGTTTGATGAACGAATTGCAGTCGGTGGCCGAGGGCGATTTGACCCAAGAAGCCACCGTGACCGAAGACATTACCGGCGCCATTGCCGACTCGGTGAACTACACCGTAGAAGAGCTGCGCCAACTGGTCGGCAGCGTGCAAAACACGGTGACGCGGGTGGCGCAAACCACGGCGCAGGTCGATAGCACCTCCACTGAATTGCTGGCCGCATCGACCGAGCAGCTGCGCGAAATTCGCGAAACCGGTCGCTCGGTGCTGGACATGGCCTCGCGCATTAACGGCGTCTCGTCGCAGGCGCAAGAGTCGGCCTCGGTGGCGCGCCAGTCGCTGCAAGCGGCTGACACCGGTTTGCAAGCGGTGCAAAACGCCATTGGCGGTATGAACTCGATCCGCGACCAAATTCAAGACACCTCCAAGCGCATCAAGCGCCTGGGCGAATCGTCGCAAGAAATTGGCGAAATCACCGAGCTGATTTCTGACATTACCGAGCAGACCAACGTGCTGGCGCTCAACGCCGCCATCCAGGCCGCGTCAGCTGGTGAAGCCGGGCGCGGTTTTTCGGTGGTGGCTGAAGAGGTGCAGCGGCTGGCCGAGCGCTCTGCTGATGCGACGCGCCAAATTTCTGCGCTGGTCAAAGCCATTCAGACCGACACCCAAGACGCGGTGGCCGCTATGGAGCGTTCCACGCAAGGTGTGGTGGAGGGGGCGCGTCTGTCGGACAGCGCTGGCACGGCTTTGTCAGAAATTGACTTGGTGTCGCGCCGACTGGCCGATCTGATTGAGCAAATTTCGACTTCCACGTCACACGAGGCCACCATGGCCAACGAAGTGGCCGAGAACATCCAGCATATTTTTGCCGTGACCGAGCAAACCGGCGAGGGCACGCGCAGTACCGCGCAGCAGGTGCGTGAGCTCTCGCACATGGCCGAAGAACTGCGCCAATCGGTGGCACGGTTCAAGATTGCCTGAAGCCTTGAATAACGAATGGGCTGTGTGCAGCCGGGAACGAATCCATGTCATCTACTGATGCAGTCAACACACCAATGGCTGAACCAGCCCAAGACGATCAAGACCTAGGCCCACTGGCGTGGGTACTGGACGAGCTGCGTAAATCGTTGGACGGTGCGGTCAAGTGCCTGCGCCGATTTGTCCGCGATGCCGAGCAGGCGCGCGAGTCAGATTTAGCTGCCCTTGACTCTGGCCCGCTGCGCATTGCCCGCCAACAACTGCACCAAGCCAATGGCGCGCTAGAAATGGTGGGTATGTCTTCGCCAGCGCTGGTGCTGCGCTCGATGGAAGCGGCAGTGCAAAAATTTATCCAGCGCCCAGAGCTGTGTACTGACGATGCCGCTGCCACCTTGGAGCGGGCCAGTTTTGCGTTGAGCGAATACCTAGAAAACGTGCTGGCCGGCAAATCAGTCTCGCCTGTCACGCTGTTTCCGCAATACCGCGATGTGCAGGCCCTGAGCGGTGCTACGCGCGTACACCCAGCCGACTTGTGGCCGGTGGAGCGGCGCTTTCGCGAGCCCGATTTGGCGGTGACAGCTGCGCCTTTGGCGTACGGACCGGCAGCACGTGCGCGCCTAGATCAGTCGGTGCTACAGATCGTTAAAACTGGCGATATGGCTGCGGCGCGCGATATGCGCGACACCTGCTTGGGTTTTGTTGCTGGCCAAACTGACCGCCAAGCGCGTGGATTTTGGAAGCTGAGTGCTGGCTTTTTTGAAGCCTTTAGCCAAGGTCTGTTCACGCCCGATGTTTATGTCAAGCGCGTTGCTTCGCGCGTGTTGATGCAATACGCAACCCTGACCAAGGGTGACCCCAGCATTGCCGACCAGTTGGTGCAAGACCTGCTGTTTTTTTGCGCGCAGGCCAGTTCGCCCACGCCCGGTCAAGCGCCGGCGCTGGAGGCGGTGCGCAAAACCTTCACGTTGGAGCGTTTTGGCCCGGTTGATTACGAGGCGCGCCGTTTTGGACGTTTTGACCCCGCTGTGCTGGCGCAGGCGCGCAAGCGCATTGCCGCTGCCACTGAAACTTGGTCGGCACTGGCCGGCGGCGATCGCAACAAGCTCAAGCCGGCGGCTGACCAGTTCAGTTTGGTGTGCGACTCGCTGCGCAAGCTGCACCGCAGCAGCGAAAGTTTGGCCTTAGCGCTGACCAAAGCGGTGGAGATGACGGTGCGCTCGGGTGAGCCGCCCTCGGCCGCCTTGGCCATGGAAGTGGCCACTGCGGTGCTGTATTTGCAGGCAGTGCTGGAAGAGTTGGATACCTCCGACGAGCAAATGACCAGCCGCGCCCAGCGCTTGGCCGAGCGCCTTGACAGTGTCTGCTCGGGCGCCGACTCTGAGCCGCTGGAATTGTGGATGGAGGACTTGTACCGCCGCGTCAGCGATCACCAAACCATGGGCAGCGTGGTCAGTGAGCTGCGCGCTTCGCTGGGTGAGTCTGAGCGGGCAATGGATCAGTTTTTTCGCAGCCCCGCAGATACCACGCTGCTGGCGCCGGTGCCGGGGCAGTTGGCGCAGATGCGCGGCGTACTGTCGGTGCTGGGTTTAGACCAAGCGTCGCTGGCGGTGGTGCGGATGCGCGACATGGTCGAGCGCCTGTTGATTGGCGAGGAAACCGACGAAGTCGCACGCCAGCACACCTTTGAAAAAATCGCCAACAGCTTGGGGGCCTTGGGTTTTCTGATCGATATGTTGAGCTACCAGCGCGCGCTGGCACGCAAGCTGTTTGTGTATGACGAAGCGCTGGGCGAACTGCGGGTGTTGATGGGGCGCGCCAAAGCCCCGGTAGAGGAAGAGGGCAACGAAGGCGACAACGAAAGCAACAGTCAAGGTGAAGGTGAAGGTGAAGGTGCCATTGCTGACTACCGTGACACGGTCATAGAAGAGTCCTTCGGCGAAGACGACAACAGCACGGCCGAAACCGTCCCGGCGCCGCTGATGTCGGTCGATTTTGATTTGGTCACGCCCAATGCCGCGCCGCCAGTGCAGGCACAGACCCCTGTAGCGCCCGAGCCGATGGCGCTGGACTTTGAGTTTCCGGGGTCTGCGCCGGCTGTGCCGCCCGAGCCGGCACCGGCACCGGCACCGGCACCGGCACCGGCACCGG
>JAGNSH010000035.1:13411-15488 GCA_017988165.1 Giesbergeria sp.
GCAGACGCAGCGCCCGCCAGCAGTACGCCCGATCTACCAGTCCCGGTAGCAGAAGCCGAGCTAAGTGCTGCGGCAGATGCCGACGATGTGCTGGACTTTTTTGACTTTGAGCTGCCGCCCACGGCGCCACTGGTGCCAGACGGCATGGACGCCTTGCGTGCGCTAGAGCTGCAAGACGGCCCAGTGGGCGTCGATGCGGCCGAAGCCGCCGCAGTCACCCAAGCCATGGCCGACGCCGCGCTGATCGCCGAGGCTGAAGAAACAGCCCGTGTGGCACAAGCAGCGCAAGCGGTGCAAGAGGCTGCCGCTGCTGAAATGGAAGCTGCCGCCGCAGCGGCTGAAGTGGCTGAAGCCGCTCGCCTAGCGCAAGCCGCAGAAGCGGCGCGCGTGGCTGAGGCGGCGCGTGCCGCCGAGGCCGTTCGCCTTGCCGAGGCCGCGCGCATTGCTGCCGCCGTCGAAGCGGCCCGGCAGGCCGAAGCCGCGCGGGTGGCCGCAGCAGCCGAAGGCGCCCGTGTGGCTGAAGCGGCGCGCATTGCCGCAGCGGTAGAGGCCGCGCAAGCCGCGCAAGCGGCCAAAGCCGCTGCTGCTGAAGCTGCCCGGGTTGCCGAGGCCGCCCGGGTTGCTGCCGCCGCCGAAGCTGCTGAAGTAGCACGCATCGCCGCAGAAGCACAAGCAGAAGCAGAAGCAGAAGCAGAAGCAGAAGCGGCCCGAGTGGCTGCGCAAGCTGAAGCCGCCCAAGCGCCAGAGGGCGCCCAAGCCGGCTTGGGGCTGGAGCCAGATGCTGACGAGGCCATCAAGGTGATTGGCTCGTTGCGCATTGGCATTCCTTTGTACAACGTCTATCTGAACGAGGCCGACGAGTGGTCGCGCCGTTTGGTCACCAGTTTGCAAGAGTGGGCGCTGGAATTGCACCGCCCCCTGCCCGATACCGCCGTGGCTTTGGCCCATTCGATGGCCGGCAGTTCGGCCACCGTCGGTTTTATGGCGCTGTCGGACACGGCGCGCCTGCTGGAGCACGCGCTCAACCACGTACAGCTGCAGCCCCAAGGCTTGCCCGAGCAAGCCGAAGTGTTCATGGCGGCGGCCGAAGATATGCGCCGCCTGTTGCACCAGTTTGCTGCTGGCTTCTTGAAAGAGTCGAATCCGTTGGTGCTGGAGAATTTGCGCCAAATTCTGCAAACTGAGATTTCGACCACGCTGACGCCGCCGCTGGAGGGCGATGACGATGACTTGTTTGCCGCTTTCTTAGATGCCGAGGAAAGGGCGCTGCGCGAAAAGACCGAAGACTTGGTTCTGCCGGCACCGACCCCAGCCGAGCCCGAGCCACTGACCGCCTTGCCGCTGGCGCCAGAGAGCGTGCCTGCGGCCTTCTCTGCGCCGCTAGAGCCGGTGGCTGAGGTGGCGCCAAAGAACGTGCCACCAGTCGTCGAAAACGTCGATGATGATATTGACGTTTTCGATGTGATTGACCCCGACCTGTTTCAGTTCTTTGAAGAAGAAGCCATTGAGCTGCTGCCGCGTTTGGGCGGTGCCATGCGCCAATGGGTGGCGCGGCCAGAAAACGCCAGTGCGCGCAACGAGGTGCTGCGCGCTTTGCACACCCTCAAAGGCAGTGCCCGCTTGGCCGGTGCTATGCGCTTGGGCGAAATGTCGCACCGCCTAGAGTCCAGCATCGAGCAGTTTGATGTGGAGACGGTCAATTCGGCACAGCTGGAGCCGCTGCTGGGTAGTTTTGACAATTTGCAGAGCAACTTTGATGCCCTGCGCACCGCCAGTGCCGATGTCCTGAACGAGCCGGTGGTGGTGCAGCCCTTGGCGGCGGCGCCCGCGCTTGCTGCGGTGCCGTCTGCGCCTGCGCTTGCCGCGTCAGTGGCGCCAGACGCCGCTACAGCCACTACTACAGCCACTACAGCGGCGGCTCCAGCGCCCGTGCCAGCACCGCTGCGCGCCCAGGCCAGCCAGTCGGTACGCGTGCGCGCCCAGTTGCTCGACCGCTTGATCAACCAAGCCGGTGAAGTGATGATCACCCGCTCGCGCATGGAAGCGCGCTTAGGTCAGATCAAGACTTCAATGGATG
>JAGNSH010000149.1 GCA_017988165.1 Giesbergeria sp.
GCGCCGGTGGGCGCGCCCCATTGGTCGTCGATGACGGTGAGGCGTTCGCGCTCTTGCGCCAGGCGCAGCATGGTCTTGGCAAAGTTGCCGCCGCGTGCGGCATAAACCCAGCTGGTGCGCAAAATCAGATGCTGCGCGCCCGATTGCTGAATCAGCTGTTCACCCTCCCACTTGGTGCGGCCATAGACGCTCAGCGGCGCGGGCGCATCGCTCTCAGTCCACGGGCGGCTGCCGCTGCCGTCAAAGACGTAATCGGTGCTGTAGTGCACCAGCAGCGCGCCGATGGTGGCCGCTTCCTGCGCCAGCACGCCCGGCGTAGTGGCGTTGAGCAGACGGGCCAAATCCGGCTCGCTCTCGGCCTTATCGACGGCGGTGTGCGCGGCAGCGTTGACGATGACCTGCGGGCGCAGTGCGCGCACGGTGGCGGCGACTTTGTCCGGCTGGCTGAAGTCGCCGCAGTGCTCGCTGCTGTCAAAGTCCAGCGCGGTGACACGGCCCAGCACCGCCAAGCTGCGTTGCAGCTCCCAGCCGACCTGGCCGTTTTTGCCCAATAGCAAGATGTTCATAAAGTCCACTCTTCCACGGCCAAGCCGGGGACACGCAAAAATTCGCGCGCATTGTTGGTGACCAGCACCGAGTCTTCGGCCATGGCATGGGCGGCAATCATCAAGTCCATGGCGCCGATAGGCTGGCCGCTGCGCTCTAGCGCGGCGCGCACTTGGGCATAGTGCTGCGTTGCGGCCACGGGCCAGGGCTGGACAGCAAAACCCGTCAGCCAAGCCTCGACGGCAGCAGCAAAGCGCGCCGAGCCCAGCTTGGCTGCGCCAAAGCGCAGTTCTGCGGCAACGATGGCCGACAACCAAAGTTGATCGCGCTGGAGTTGGGCAAAACGCTCCAGCATGGCGGCCGGGTGGCGGCGCAAGACGTAGCTGCAAATATTGGTATCCAGCGTGCGGCGCATGGCAGGGCTCAGGACCAGTCGCGCTCTTGCGCTGGGCTGTCGGCGCGTTCGGCCAAAAAGCTGTCGGGCAGGGGTTCGCTGGATTGGTAGAAATCGGCCAGCCATTGGGCCATGGTCTGGCCCGGCGCGGCTTCGGGCTGCACCCACAGGGCGTTGCCGACGCGCTCGATACGCACCTCGCTGGCGTCTAGGCGCAGCTTGGCGGGCAGGCGAATGGCTTGGCTGCGGCCACTCATGAAAAGCTTGGCGGTGATGGTGCTCATATAAGGCCTCCAAAATGTCATCTGACATTGCAGTATCACATTTTAGTTGCGTGCTTCAGCTGGCGTACTGCGTCTGCACCCACTCGCGGTAAGCGCCGCTCTGCACGTTCTCTGCCCAGTCGGCGTTGTCCAGATACCACTGCACGGTTTTGCGGATGCCGGTGTCGAAGGTCTCAGCCGGCGTCCAGCCCAGTTCGCGCTCGATTTTGCGGGCGTCGATGGCGTAGCGGCGGTCGTGGCCGGGGCGGTCTTTGACGAAGCTGATTTGCGCGGCGTAGCTTTGGCCGTCGGCGCGTGGGCGCAGCTCGTCGAGCAGGCGGCAGACGGTGTGGACGATGTCGATGTTGGGCTTTTCATTCCAGCCGCCAATGTTGTAGGTCTCGCCCAAACGGCCCGCCTCCAGCACGCGGCGGATGGCGCTGCAGTGGTCGCCGACGTACAACCAGTCACGCACCTGCATTCCGTCGCCGTAAATGGGCAGCGGTTTGCCAGCCAGGGCGTTGACGATGAGCAGCGGAATCAACTTTTCTGGAAAGTGCAGCGGGCCGTAGTTGTTGCTGCAGTTGGTGGTCAGCACCGGCAGGCCGTAGGTGTGGTGCCAGGCGCGCACCAGGTGGTCGCTGGCGGCCTTGCTGGCCGAGTACGGGCTGTTGGGCGCGTAGACATGGTCTTCGGTGAAGGCTGGGGCATCGGCGGTCAGCGTGCCGTAGACCTCGTCGGTGCTGACGTGCAAGAAGCGAAACGCTTCTTTTTCGATAGCTGTCAGCGCTTGCCAGTAGTGCCTTACAGCCTCTAACAGCCTAAAACTGCCGACCACATTGGTCTGAATGAAATCTTCGGGGCCGTGGATGGAGCGGTCGACGTGCGACTCAGCGGCAAAGTTGATGACGGCGCGTGGCCGGTGCTCGGCCAGCAGGCGCGCCACCAAAGCGCTGTCGCCAATGTCGCCCTGCACAAAAGTGTGGCGTGCATCGCCTTGTAGGCTGGCCAGGTTGTGCAGGTTGCCGGCGTAGGTGAGCTTGTCGAGGTTGATGACGCCCTCGTCGCTGCCGCGCAGCCAGTCGAGCACAAAATTGGCACCAATGAAGCCGGCGCCGCCGGTGACGAGGATCATGCGAGATTCCGTAAAAGCTGCCCGCAGGCAAAGCCGGCGATTATCCCACTGGTGATAAAAATGCTGCATTGCAACAAAACAGTAGCTCTCAGGGCCTCGGTTACAGTAGCCACAGGAGTTGGAAAAAGTCGTCCATCCCCACCACATCCCAGGAGATATCCATGGCGAAATGGACCCCATTTCCGCACCTCGGCGACTACCACTTTGATGCTGCCAACCTGAAAAAATACTGGGTGCGCCTGCATATGGGCGATGCCGAGCCGCTGCCACTGCAAGCGGCGGTGCTGCACGCTTGGGCTTTGCTGCACAACGGCGATTTTCAGGGGGCGGCCGAGGCGGGTTGGCGAGCAGGCAATGCGGGCGTGACGGTAGCGGCCAAAGCCACCGCCATTTATGCCACCTACCTAGAAAAAACCGAAAAAACCCGTTTGGATTTTTTCTTGCAGGTCGCCGAACGCGCCGAAGCCCTGATCCATGCCGACCCGTGCAACGCCAACGCTTGGTATTGGTATGCCTACGCGCTCAACCGCTATAGCCAGAGCATCAGCGTGGCTAAAGCGTTGGCGCAAGGGCTGGGCAACAAGATCAAAGAGTCGCTAGAAAAAACCATTGCCTTGGCGCCGCACCACGCTGATGCGCGCATTACGCTGGGCGCTTTCCATGCCGAAGTGATTGACAAAGTGGGCACCTTGATTGGCGCCATGACCTACGGCGCCAAGAAGGACAAGAGCCTGAAACTGTTTCAAGAGGCGCTGCAACTGCATCCTGGCTCGGCCATTGGGCGCATTGAATATGCCAATGCCTTGATCATCTTGGAAGGCGAGCACAAAACCCAAGAAGCCACCGCGCTGTACGAGCAGGCCGCCGCCACTGAAGCCGCCGACGCGCTGGAGTTTCTGGAGCGAGAAATGGCGCGCGCCGAGTTGCACAACTGACGCCCTCTTGGCCACGGCGCCGCGGTCAAGGCGCATCAAGGCGCAAAGCGCTGTGCAGCAATCTCGATCAAGCCGTCAAAAATCAGGTTGTCCATCAGCTCAAAACTGCGCCCCATGCTGGGCGCCATTTTCCAGCCAGCGCCGCCGGTCATCATGCAGACTGGCTCGGCGCCGCAGTGCTGGGCGAGGTGTTGCACCATGCGCTCGACCGCGCCAGCAATAGCGTAGGTGCCGCCGCTGGTCAGGGCGTCGCTGGTGTTGGTGGGAAACAGCCGCACCTCGCCGGTGGGCACGTGCAGGCCGGCGGTGCCCGATTCGAGGGCGCGCAGCATGATGCCGTGGCCTGGCAAAATCAGGCCGCCCAAAAAGGTGCCGTCGATATCAATGGCTTCTACCGTCACCGCCGTGCCGACCATGACCACGATGAGCGGGCGCGCTGGGCCACGGGCCAACAGGTGCTGGCGTGCGCCAATCATCGCCACCCAGCGATCGCAGCCAAGGCGCGATGGGTGGTCGTAGCCGTTGCGCAGGCCGGCTTCTTTGGCCGACGCCACCACCCAATTGGCCGAGACGTCCCACAACTCCATTTGCTCTTCAACGCGGCGCTTGACGGCGTCGCCCGCCACCACGCAACCGAGCATACGTGTCGGGGCGGGCAAAGACGCCCATGCGCCTTCGGCCAAGCGGTCGATGTGATCTAAAAATTCTGCACCCTGCGCAAGCAGTGCAGCCCCTGGTTGAGGCGCCTCATACAGCGCCCATTTGAGGCGGGTGTTGCCGACGTCGATGGCCAAAAATGTCATGCGGCGGATTATCCTGAGTTTTCAGCGGCGGCACACCTTTAGCAACAATTTGTCCGTTGTACGGCGCTGGCGAGCGGGTTTTGCGCTGCGCTCTGACAACAGCGCTGCGACTTTGGCGCTACAGTGGGCGTTGGTTTTTCAATCAGATACAGGAGATAACTATGGGTTTGTTCAGTTTCATCAAAGACGCCGGCGAAAAATTGTTTGGCGGTAAAGAGGCCCAAGCCGCCACCCCCACTGCAGCAGCAGCGCCTTCGCCAGCAGATCTCAACGCCAAGGCCGCCAAGGCCATCGAGACCTACATCACTGCGCAAAACCTCGGCGCCAGCGCGCTGCAAGTGGCGTATGACGGCGCGCAAGGCAAAGTCACGGTGCAAGGCGAAGCGCCCACGCAGGCCGCCAAAGAAAAAATCACCCTGTGCTGCGGCAACGTCGCCAGCGTGACCAGCGTTGAAAACCTGATGAGCGTCACCAACCCTGAGCCCGAAGCGCAGTACCACGACGTGGTGCGCGGCGATACGCTCTCGGCCATTGCCAAAACCTACTATGGCGATGCCAACAAGTACCCGAAGATTTTTGAAGCCAACAAGCCGATGTTGAGCAACCCCGACAAAATCTATCCCGGCCAAAAACTGCGCATTCCTGCGCTGTAAAGCGGCAAAAAATCAGCCCTGGCGCCAAGGCAAGCCCTGGCGGCGCCAGCCGCTCAGATGGCCGCGCTGGGCTTGGTCGTTCAGCGCGCCCTCAAAGCCTTCTAGGATGTTGTAGGCCTGCATTCCCAGCTCGGTGGCGCGCCGCGCGGCCCCCACCGAGCGCACACCGCTGCGGCACAACAGCACCACTTTGCTGCCCGGTGGCACCACCGCACGCAGTTGCTGGTCAAAGTCGGCGTTCATCACCATGCCGGGCCACTGCTTCCACACCACCGCTGCCGCGCCGGGCACGCTGCCAACCCATTCACGCTCGGCATCGCTGCGCACATCGACCAACACCGCTGCGCCGCTGCACACCCAGTGCCATGCCAGCTGCGGCGTCACGTCCCCGGCATAGCCTTCAGCCGGGTGCCAGCCTTGCGCGGTGGGGCTGGCGCG